>CAZBSB010000291.1:0-2517 GCA_964494535.1 uncultured Rhodospirillales bacterium | reverse complement strand
AACGGCAAACCGCCGACAGTCGCCGACCTAATGGTGGAGCTTGAGCGCGCCACAGATGGCCGCGAATACTCTGGCTGGAAGGGTGGCGAGTACAGCTACAGCGACAGCAATACGCTGCACGTCGACAACCGTGGCGACAGTACGAACACTGAGATTGTGCGCGTTGAGGTCGATGATTGGCGCGTTGTGCTGCATACGCAGATGCTTGAATCATGACGCCGAACGACCAAGCTCAGGGAGAGGCGCAGGGTTCATCGCGCCTCTCCCCTGGAGCGACGAGTTCTGCGGCTGGCGCACCCGAGAAAGGGACTGACATGGGACACCGCAAAGTCTGCAAGCACTGCGGCGGCACCGAGGAAGCTCACCACGACTACGAACCGTCGATGCCTGATGGGTGCGTGTGCCCACCTGGAGAATGGGGGCGCACCGTAACCGATGTTTGCCGTGAGTACATAGGGAGCGGGAGTGACTGCGAGCGATGCCAGCACGACGAGGAATGTCACAAGGGGTCGAACGTCGAAGGTAACGGGCCGGGCGCGGCTTCTTGCGCACGGTCCCGTTGACCGCAGTGTTATGCATACACGGAGGAAAGCATGGGGCAGTTTAATCTGATCGTGCAGCACCCGAAACCGCAGAAGCCGGTGCATGGCGTTCTAAGCATGGACAAACGCGGAGAGGCGCAGTTTTTCACAGGCAACGGTGAAGCGGATAGCCGAATTGTCGGAACGCTTGAACGGTCACGGGTTGAGCATGCAGCGTCTAACGGGATTCTGATTTCCGGAGTGGAAAGACACAACGGGAAACTGAGGTTCCAAGAGTGGTGGCTAGTGTATGCATAACGGCTGAAATAACCGGCGTGCCGGCATTATCGGCACGTCCGGGTTGATTGATTAGTTAGGGGGTTAGAGGACCGAATGATGAGCATAGTGAAGCGGTTGATGGATGTGTTTGAGGCTTCCAGAGCACCGATAGCGAAAGAGGCTGCGGACGAGATTGCGCGCCTGAATCAGGAACTCCAGAACCGCGACAAGTGCTCGTACATGGGGCCGATGCGGGGCTGCCCGACGCACGGCGAGAGTGCAGACCTTGCCGCTTTGCGCCATCGACTGCAAGAGATCGGAGACCTTGCCGCGTCTTCCCGAACGGGGCCGGGGTTGCGCGAAGTGCTTGCGGAGATTGAGCGAATGAGCACCGAGACCACTAACCAGGAGATGAGCATGAGTGAAGTTGAGCAACTGAAAAGGCAAATTGACGCAAGCGGAAGGGAAGGTATCGAAACGGCGCATATCCGCGACGACTACGAACCTGCGGGGGCCATGATGATCCGCGACATATGCGCCACGGGCGACTATGTGCAGCGCAAAGTTCCGCCCGGAGGATTCGACCAGAAGTGGAAGGTGTTTAAAAAAGGCGTGGAGCCGTACTGATGACCCCTAACGCTAGCTTGAGGGGCGCGGAGCCGGCTTCATCGGCGGAGCGTCCCTCTCGAAGCGACAGTTAGAACTGCGATGCCGATACGACCGGAGAACAAAGCGCGCTACCCGGCAGACTGGAAACTGCGGAGCCGGTTCGTGCGCTTCTACCGGGCGAAGAACCGCTGCGAGTGGTGCGGCGCGGAGAATGGCAAGCCGCACCCGGTAACGGGCGGGAAAGTGGTTTTGACTACGGCGCATGTGTTCGACCACCGACCAGAAGCGGCGAGCCTGCTGAATCTCGCCGCGCTGTGCCAGAAGTGCCACAACGCCCACGACGCCAAGATGCGGCGAGAGGGTCGTAAGCAAAGAGCGGAACTGGAGAGCGGGCAACATGCCTTGCAGTTCTAACGTCGCAATTGAGGGGCCGGAGCAAGCGCAGCTTGCGAACGGTCCCGCTCGAATGGAGGGTTCGACCCCATGAGTTCAACGCGCAAACGGGGCGTGCTATTTAAGGCGCAGAACGAAGCCGAAAGGCTGCGGCAGAAATTGATCACGGTGGAAGTGATGGTGAGCGTCTGGAAGACGGCGGCGGAATACGCCGCGCGGGTAGCCGACGAGCGGCAGGCCAGAATTGATGCGCTGATGCTGGAGTATTGCCCGGACGAAATGACCGAAGCGCAGAAAGACAACTGGGCGAAGCACCAGCGGCCCACGAGTGACGACGTGCAGCGGGAAATAGACTCGGCGCTCATGGGGTCGAACGTCTGAATTCAGGGGTGCGACGCGGCTTCATCGCGGCGCGTCCCCTGGAATGATGGGTTCGGCGTCTTTTGGGTGCCGACTTTTGAGAGAAAGGAAAGACCGTGATAAAGATTGACCTGGACGAGCTACAAGCAGCGAAGGCGCTGATTGATCTGGCGAACAGTGTGCCGCTTGCCGATGTTGAGTGGCAGCGTGACGGAGTAACGATTCCGATGCCTCAGATTGAATTTGAGGCGTGGAAGTACGCCGGGTTGAGCAACGTCTATTTTGCATACGATTACATGCTGACGCCGAACGCCTAGCTAACCGGCGCAGGCGGCTTTATCGCCTGCGTCCGTGT
>CAZBSB010000290.1:0-2538 GCA_964494535.1 uncultured Rhodospirillales bacterium | reverse complement strand
TTAATATAGCGCCATGTCGAACCGTATGCATCAGGCCAGACTCATTGGTCCTGCCGTCTTGAAGCTCGTCGCCAGCGGCTTGATGCTCGGCATTCCGGCCATGCTGCTGGTGAACATGCATCTCGCCAGCACTCCCGACACTATGTTTATGGATCGCACCTTTATCACCGCCGCCTTGCTGTTGTTGGCGCTGGGCGGCACGGTGATGACTTGGTTCGAGATCAACCAGCGCGCTCAGGCCGAACGGGTCATCGAAGACCAGTCGGAAGTGCTGCGCCGCCAGGCGCTTATCGCCGCCAATATGGACAATATGGTGGTCATCACCAACGCCGCTGGCCTGGTGGAATGGTGCAACGCCGGCTTCACCCGCATCACCGGTTACCGCCTGCCCGAAATCAAGGGCACCCCGATCGGCGATATTCTATCAGGCCCTCGCCAGGAGCGCGGCGCCGAGGCGCTGATGGCGGATGCCCGGGCGAATCATGAAGGTTTTCGCGCCGAGCTGCTGCTCTATACGCGCGACGGCCGGGAATATTGGGCTGACATCAATACCCAGCCACTGCTGAACCCGGATGGCAAGCTAGCCGGTCACGTCGCCTTGATGCTGGAAACCACGCAGCGCAAGCGCCAGGAGCAGGAACTGGAGCGCGTGGCCTATTACGACGCACTCACGGGGCTTCCCAACCGCGCCAAGCTCCTCATGCTGCTCAAAGCCGCCATGCAGGCGGGCGAAACGCGCCCGGCTTTGATCTATCTCAAATTCCCGCGCATGGCGGCCTTGCGCGGCACGTTGGGCGACAGCGTGTGCGACGATCTGATTCGCCTGATTGTCGCCCATATCCAAGAGCAACTGGCGCCTGGACAAACGCTGGTGCGCTTATCGGCTAGCGCCTTGGCTATCCTCGTCCCGGTCAAGCGTCCGGCCGAAGCCTTGTCGCTGGCCTATGGTCTACAGGCGGCGCTGAGCAAGCCCTACCATGTGGCCGACCGCGAAATTCATCTCATCAGCTCCATCGGCGTCGCCGCGGCATCGCCCGATCTTGACGATCCCGCCAATCTGCTGCGCGACGCAGAAATCGCCAGCCATGCCGTGGCCAGCAAGGCGATAGACGAGGTGGTGCTGTTCGATGTCGCCATGCGCCAGCAGCTGGAAGCGCGCCACCGGCTGGAGACGGATTTGCGCCGCGCCATCTATTTCGATACCACGCAGCTGACGGTGGTGTTCCAGCCGATCGTTGACATCAAAACCCTGAACCTCATGGGCTTCGAGACCCTGGCGCGCTGGAAGCATCCCGAAAAAGGCTGGATTCCGCCTGACCAATTCATCGGCATCGCCGAAGAAACCGGCATGATCGTGCCGTTGTGGAACTTCGTGTTCGCCGAAGCCTGCCGCTATCTGGTGCGCTGGCAGCGCTTGCGCCCACCGGGGGCGGTGCCGCTCTTCGTCAGCGTCAATCTCTCCGCCACGCAGTTTTTCTACCCCGGACTCATGCGCTCCGTCGGCGCGGTGATTGATGTGACGCGCATTGACCCCAGCTGGATCAAGTTTGAAATCACCGAAAGCGGCCTGATGGAAAACGCCGCCGCCGCATTGCAGCAGATGGAAAGCCTGAAAGCCCTGGGCTGCAGCCTGGCGATTGACGATTTCGGCACCGGCTATTCCTCGCTCAGCTATCTGCAGAAGCTGCCGGTGGACGATATCAAAATCGACAAGTCCTTTATCATGAACATGCACGCCTCCGGCAGCAGCCGCGAGATCGTCCGCATCGTCACAGAGCTGGGTCGCATCCTGGGCAAGCGCGTCATCGCAGAAGGCATCGAGACGGAGTATGACCTTCATATCTTGCGCCAACTCAATTGCGGCCTCGGCCAAGGTTACTATTTCTTTAAGCCGATGATGCCGGATGCCGCCGAAACCCTGGTGCTGGAAAAGACCCGCGAGCTGCTGGCGCGCGAAACGGTGCTGGCCTGATGAAACGCCAGGAATATCAGGCGCATAGGCTGATGCAGACGGTTTTTGTCCGGTTTCCCTTGCAATAGCAGGCGCCTTCACCATATTATCAATGACGGTGCGGGAGCGCCGAAGTTTTACCAGGGCTAAACAACAAGGAGTTTTCCCCGATGACTACGCAAATTCGTGACACCTCGTTCCTTAGCGGCGCCGCCTCCGGCGTTAGCTTCGAGGCTGGGCTGCGTAACCACATGCTGCGCATCTATAACTATATGGCGGGCGGTGTCGCGCTCACCGGCGCGCTGGCCTGGGCTTCCGTGAACACGCCGCTGGCGAATATTGTGATCGGCAGCAAAGGCCTGTCCTTGGTCATTATGCTGGCGCCGCTGGCTTTCATGCTGGTGTTGAATTTTGGTATCAACCGGCTTTCCGCCAGCACCGCCAAGGCGCTGTTCTGGGCGTTCTGCGGCACCATGGGTCTCTCAATGGCCGGCATCTTCGTGGCTTACACGGATACCAGCATCGCGCGCGCCTTCTTCGCCACAGCCGCCACCTTCGGCGCCATGAGCCTGTGGGGCTACACCACC
>CAZBSB010000289.1:0-2578 GCA_964494535.1 uncultured Rhodospirillales bacterium | reverse complement strand
CGGCCTGCTGCAATGGCGCGGCACGCGCACGCCGGCGCTGGCCTTCGGATGACGGCGCCGGGCGGCACGGCGCCGCTGATCACGCTGCGCCGCGCCGGCGTGAGCTTCGGCGCGACGCGCGCGCTGCAGGGCATCGACCTGGTGCTGCACCGCGGCGAGCGGCTGGTGATGGTCGGCCCCAACGGCTCGGGCAAGACGACGCTGCTGCGGCTGATGCACGGCCTGCTCGCGCACGAGGGCGAGCGCCGCGTGCACCCGCTGCATCCTGATGGCCGCGAGCCGGTTTGCGCGATGCTGTTCCAGCGGCCGTTCCTGCTGCACCTGTCGGTGCAGTGGAACGTGCGCGTCGGGCTGTGGCTGCAACGCGTGCCGCGGCGCGAGCACGCGCAGCGCAGCGCCGCCGCGCTCGAGCGGGTCGGCCTCGGGGGCCTGGCGCGGCGCCGCGCGCGCGAGCTGTCCGGCGGCCAGCAGCAGCGGCTGGCGCTGGCGCGTGCCTTCGCGCTGCAGCCCGACATCCTGTTCCTCGACGAGCCGACCGCCAGCCTCGACCCCGGCGCCAAGCGCGAGATCGAGGCGCTGATCACCGCCACCGCGGGTGCCGATCTGACGCTGGTGATGAGCACCCACGACCTGCGCCAGGCGCGCCGCCTGGCATCGCGCGTCATCTTCCTCGACGAAGGCCGGGTGCTGGCCGACCTCGAGGTCGGGCGCTTCTTCGAAGGGGCTGCGCTGCCCGAGGCGGCCACCCGATTCCTGAAAGGAGAACTGACATGGGCCAATTGAACCTTCGCCGCCGCCTGATCGGCGCGCTGCTCGCCATCGCCGGCATCGGGCTGGCCCTCCAGGCGCCCCCCGCACGCGCCCAGGACGCGCGCTTCATCGTGATGGCCTCGACCACCTCGACCGAGCAGTCGGGGCTGTTCGCGCACCTGCTGCCGGCCTTCAAGCAGGCCACGGGCATCGACGTGCGCGTGGTCGCGGTCGGCACCGGCCAGGCGCTGGACCAGGCGCGGCGCGGCGACGCCGACATCGTGTTCGTGCACGACACTGCCGCCGAGCAGAAGTTCGTCGCCGAAGGCTTCGCGACCGAGCGGCGCAACGTGATGTACAACGACTTCGTGCTGATCGGGCCCAAGGCCGACCCGGCCGGCGTCAAGGGCCACGACATCGCCGCGGCGCTGAAGAGAATCGCCGCAACCGGCCAGCCCTTCGTGTCGCGCGGCGACAAGAGCGGCACCCACAGCGCCGAGCTGCGCCAGTGGAAGCGCGCCGGCATCGACCTCGCCGCGGCGCGGCCGGCCGGCTACAAGGACTGCGGCTGCGGCATGGGCCCGGCGCTGAACATGGCCGCGGCCACCAACGCCTACGTGCTGTCCGACCGCGGCACCTGGCTGAGCTTCAAGAACCGCGGCGAGCTGACGATCCTGGTCGAAGGCGACCAGGCGCTGTTCAACCAGTACGGCGTGATGGTGGTCAACCCGGCCAAGCATCCGCACGCGAAGGCGGCGCTGGCGCAGCAGTTCGCCGACTGGGTGGTGTCGCCGGCCGGGCAGCAGGCGATCGCCGCGTACAAGATCGGCGGCGAGCAGCTGTTCTTCCCGAACGCCGGGCGATAGCAGCCTGCGCGCCGCGCGCGGCTGCGGCGCCGGGTAAGCTCGCGCCCCGAGATGAAGAACCGCGGCATCCAGCTCGAATACCGCTACGGCGGTGCCGGCCAGCAGGGCGCAGAGGTCGACAACCCGCTGTTCGACCTGCTGTCGGCACTGGCCGCGGCCGGCTCGATCCAGCAGGCGGCCGTCGCGCTCGGCCTGTCGTACCGCCACCTGTGGGGGCAACTGAAGGCGTGGGAAGACCGGCTCGGCGAGCCGCTGGTGGTCTGGGCGCGCGGCCAGCCGGCGCGGCTGACGCCCTTTGCCGAGCGCTTGCTGTGGGCCGAGCGCCAGGCGCGGGTGCGCATGGCGCCGCACATCGAGGCCTTGCGCCACGAGCTGCAGCGCGTGCTCGACGAGGCACTCGACGGCTCCTGCCAGGTGCTGCGCGTCGCCGCCAGCCACGACCTGCTGCTGCCGGCGCTGCAGGTGCTGGCCGCGCAGCAGCAGCGGCTGCACCTGGCGCTGCAGTTCGCCGGCAGCCTGGAAGCGCTGCGCCTGCTGGCGCAGGGGCGCTGTGTGGTTGCCGGTTTCCACGCACCGCTGCTGCTGGACCGCAGCGACCACTATGCGCAGGCGCTCAAGCCGCTGCTGGTGCCGGGCCGGCACAAATTGATCGGCTGCATGCGCCGCACCCAGGGGCTGATGGTCGCGCCGGGCAACCCGCTGCGCATCGCCAGCCTGGCCGACGCGGCCCGGCGGCGGCTGCGCCTGGCCAGCCGCGAGCCCGGCTCGGGCACCCACCTGCTGGCCGAACACCTGGCGCTGGCGGCGGGGCTGGACGCGGCCACAGCGATGCGCGTCACGGCGGTCGAGAACAGCCACGTGGCGGTGGCCACCGCGGTCGCGTCGGGGCGGGCCGACGCGGCGCTGGGGCTGGAGGCGGCCGCCCGAGCCGAGGGCCTGGGCTTCGTGCCGCTGGTCGAGGA
>CAZBSB010000288.1:0-2602 GCA_964494535.1 uncultured Rhodospirillales bacterium | reverse complement strand
GAATGTTATTTCTGCCGCCCAGCATATGGTGGGCAAAATCGGCATCAGAGCAATGCTGTAAACTGAAGCTTTAAAGTATGAGTATATATTTCCTATGGAAAACAACGATTTCATGTTCATCTCACTGCATGGGCAAGGATCAAATTAGCGGCCTAGGGAATCAAGGTTTGATATGATTGACTCATTCCAAGCTGACTCCGGATAATTCTTGGTAAACTCATGCAGTGCTTCGTGAAGTCTTTTCCTGACGTCCACATTATTCTCTAAACCTGAAAACGCTGAGATAATCGTGTCTATTTCCTCATCTTCTAACTTTAGCGTTGCACTTTTTGCCTTTAAAGGCGACGTGAACCCAGGCACAACACGATCTTGCGGTATAGCTTTCTCTTCCTGAGGAAGGGAGCGTTCTTCAGGAGCCCTCATCTCCAATTGTTTTTGATACATGGGCAGGCCAGCAACCGCTGTAGTGGGGGGAACAGGCGTGACATACCGCTTCTCGCCTGTCGGTTGCTGGGGCTGTGGGTAGAGTAGGTCACCAATGTCCGGTGGCAAAGCCGCCGAGGTTTCGTTTGCTGAGGGTGGTGGTGAAGCAGTTGGCTCTGGAGCTGCCGTGCCTGTTTGTTGCTGGCCGCTTTCAGGTATAATCAAGACATCTTGTGACCTGGCGGCATAGGGCACGAAGCAAACAACGCTGCATATAATCGCGCCACTTGTTAGCCTGAGCGCCTGCTGCCAAATCCGCCACACGCCTCACCTCAATATGATTGGCTATATTCTGCTATGTAGCAAGCCATAAGAACGGCACAGAGTCCACCGCAATAAGTTGCTCTGGCATTTGGTTCAGCCACATTTTTGCGCTACTAGAGGGCAGGAACACCAGATTCAGGTAGTTAATTTTCCATACTGCCTGGTCACATCTTTGGCCGCAGGATGTTAGTGCCTGGGATCATGGGCTTGTTGCCGAAATGGCGCGGCTTGGCGCCGAGGGCGGTGAAGGCTTGCAGCATGAGCGGATCATTCTGCACATGCACATGACAGTCTGCAACAGGTTGCATGATTGTGCGTTGCTGGTCGGTGCGGTTCACGAGTTCCTGACCGCAGGCGGTGTAAAGCGACAAATAGGTTTCTGCTCTTGAGCCGAGCAAAGGGATTGACGGGCTGACACGCGGTGATACTGGCAACACGCCGCTCCATTGTCTGCTGACGGCTTCATGCCTAATCGCAAGCAACGCTGAGGCAATAACCTTATCCAAGATGGCCGGCTCCGGCAGATTGCCGTTATGCCAGGGTCGGATATCGGCGCGTGGTTCGCCTACTGATGTTGCGCGTCCTCGCGTAGCGATGAAGCGGATATCATGCTGGCCTTCCTTCCAACGGACGAGGAAATTGTTTGGGTCATGAGTGCCGTCGCGCCTCAAATGGACGGTCTTCACTTCCATCAGCCAGCGGCTCATGAGGTCGGCGGGTATGTCCTTGAACTCCAGCACCGCGCTGCCGGTTCCTGTGCCGATGGCGGCGCCATTGCCGCCCAAGGTTTTCATCATCTTGGTGTTGTCGGCATTAACTTCGCCATAGCGAAAGAACATGCCATCGCGCTCCAGCATGTTCTGCAGGCTTATCCGCTCGAAACACTGAGCCAGACTGTCCTGCGGCATTTCCTTGCTTTGCGGTCTGGTGCGAATAAGTTGCCTGAGTTGGCTAGTCAGCAGGCAAACATCTTCCGTATAGGTTGAACGTCCCACCCTGCCATTAGGGAGAATGCCGACCGTATTCCAGTTCAATGCTGCACCAAGACAGATTGGTTTCGACTCGCACAGTTCCCATTTAGCCAGATACAGGTCGAGTTTGATATCACCGCCATAGATGGCGCGCATATTGTTGCGGTAGCCGGCTTCATTGACGGCAGCGCCATGCGCCTGCGCGACGGTTTGGACGACGTGCCGCATGATGCTGGCCGCCGCTGCACGGTGCTGCTGCTCGGTTTTGTCGAAACGTTGCACGGCTAAATATAAACCGCCCGGCTGCTGTTCCCAGCCGTCATCTTGTGTCATTTGCCCTTCTTCTTGCGGGGTAATTCCGCCAGCTTCCAGAAAATATCGAATTCCTTGATATAGCGTTCAGCCAATAGCTTCGAATGAATGGTAATAAACTCACGCTTCGCCCCCGTCTCAAAGAGCGAGAGGGTCAGATAGTCCCCGTATAAATACCAGGGAGCCATGTCTTTGAATTTTTTGTCCAGATACCGGTATTCGCAGTAGCTGACCGGAATCTCGGTCTCACCGCCAATTTCCAGCACCTTGGCGTCCAGATCATCAATCTGCGCCATTCGTTTCAGATGCTCGCCAACGAAGCCTTCCTCGTAAGGCAGATAACGTAAATCACCGAAATTGAACTGGCGCAGGACGCCACCATCTTTCAGCGTCTCATAGACATGATCAAGGAACTGCCGGTATCCTGCCTTGCCGGAATAGGTGCGCGCTTCCTGCTTGCGGATTTTGACGCCTTCTTCCGGCAGGAATTCAATGCCATGCTTGTCGAGCATGGCGAAGATGCGCGACAGCGTTTTTTCCTGCGGCTGCACCTCGTCGGATTCAATCTGCCG
>CAZBSB010000287.1:0-2656 GCA_964494535.1 uncultured Rhodospirillales bacterium | reverse complement strand
ATGGGGCCGATGTCCGGCTGAGCGGAAGCGAAGCCGACGCCAGCCGTCAATACCAAGGCCGGACCGCCGACTGCAACGGCGAGCCTCGTCAGCCACATTTTGCTCATGTGTCCCTCCTGGAACTGTCTCACGTAATCCTGGTACTAAGTCGAGCTTGGGCCTGGATCTAGCCGACACCACGACGAACGCCCGCCAACCAGCGAAATCCGCACTAGATGTCCTACATGTATCTGCCCGCGTCTCCACAACGTTACACGGCCGTTTGGATGCGAGCATCCGGCCTGTGAAGTCGATCGACGCTCCCGAGACGCAAGAGGGGGTTAGCTGGGGTCAAAATGGCAGCCCCGACCAACTGAGCGCGGCAGGGGAAGAACGGTGGACGCTCATGGAGGCTCGTTGGTCGCCAGTTTGACCCATATTGGGTGGGGTGGGCCCTGTCGACATGATTGCTGCGGACCCTTCGTTATAAGATGCTCCTCGAGTCCAAGTGCGTCGCCGAGGGGCCATCTGTGTCGCCGGCTCACGGCGCACCACTCACGAGACGGGGGATCGGCAGTGATAATTGCGCTGGCATGCAGTGGAACTCGGGGCGACTGTGAGCCCTCAGTCGCAGTGGGCAGCGAGTTGCAGCGCAGGGGGCACGAGGTCCGCATCGCCATACCGCCGAATCTTGTACAGTTTGCCGAGTCGGCCGGCCTCGAAGCGGTTCCATACGGGCCTAATGCGGACGAGTTGTGGGATGCGGACGAGTTGTGGGATGCGGACTTCTTTCGTAACTTTCGAAAGATTCTGCTGCGGAGGTTCTGGACGATCAAGGAACCCATCCGGGCGATGCAGGAGCTCTGGCGACCCGTCTTGCAGCACTGGCAGGACATGAGCGTCACCTTGACGCCGATGGCAAAGGGCGCTGACCTGTTGTGCGCTGGGCTCTTTTTCCAGGGCGTCGCGGTCAATGTTGCCGAGTACCACGACCTGCCGTTCGCCACGCTGGACTACTTTCCAATCCGGCGCAACAGCCGCGTCGCCCCGAGGTTCATACCCGGCAGTTTGTTCCAGTGGGCACTGAAGGCATACGAGTATTTCGGTGTCTGGATGAACAGCAAGCCCGAAGATGCGCAACGCCAGGCGCTCGGCCTATCCAAGACTCGAAAGATCCCGTCACGACGGCTTGCCGAACTCGGTGCGCTGGAAATCCAGACCTATGACGACCTGCTTTTCCCCGGCCTCAAAGCCGAGTGGGCGAAACACCGCAACAGCAGGCCGTTCGTCGGCACGCTGTCAATGGGCTTGACGACAGATGCCGATGACGAGGTCGCGTCGTGGATCGCCGCCGGATCGCCTCCGATTTGTTTCGGCTTTGGGTCGATGCCCCTGGAGTCGGCGGCCGACACGGTCGCGATGATCGCGGCGGTCTGTGAGCAGTTGGGCGAGCGGGCCCTTATCTGCTCCGGCTGGACGAACTACGATGATGGACCGACCTTTGAGCACGTCAAAGTCGTTGGCGTGGTGAACTACGAAAAGATCTTCCCGGCCTGCCGCGCCGTTGTTCATCATGGCGGCTCCGGCACGACTGCTGCAGGATTGCGCGCCGGGGTCCCTTCACTCATCCTTTGGATGGCCGGCGACCAGCCCTTCTGGGGTGCTCAACTGAAGCGGCTGGAGGTGGGCGCTGCTCGACGATTTACGGCTACCACCCCGGAGACCTTGGTGTCGGATCTGCGCATCATCTGCACTCCCGATTACATCGCACGAGCAAAGGACCTTGGGGAAAGGATGATCCCGCGCGCCGACAGCGTGATCCGCGCCGCTGATTTCCTCGAGGATTTCGCCCGCTCCAAGAGCCTGCCCAGCGCAGACTCGCTCGTCGCACCCATCCAATACAACAATGGATGGTCAACGGCTGAAGACTCCCGCCCGCGTCCAGCATGATCTCAAAGCTGAGACTTGAGCAACTGGGCTGGTGCCGGGAATCACCCAACTGCAAGAGCGAGCGTCAACGATCGTTATGCAGTTGACCCAGTCCGGTGATTTCCAGGCTCACTGACTTTCGTGGAGCAGCGGTACCCAGCATGAACGAGATGTCGCCCAGTGGTGCGCCGAACCAAAACCTCCAGAACGGCTTGCGGTAGAAGGCGGTCGCGAAGCGCCCTTCCCCCAGCAGCCAGTAGAACGGAATCCCCACCATGTAGTAGAGCATGCGTTTCCAGGCCGCAGGAATCATCTCGGTGTTCATTTCCATGACTTCCAGGCCCCAGGCCCGGTATCGCCACTGGAGTCCGTAGCGACTCTGAAACTCGTAGAAAGCCTTGATTTCGCTGTTGGTGACCAAGTACTCGTCGAAGACCAGGACTGATCCTTCGATGAAGTGGTGCTTGCAGGTCTCCAACGCGTGCAGGCAACTCTCATAGGTGTCGAGATCCATGTGGAACAGCCGAATCGGGTCATGCGGTCGTTCGGCGAGAAACGGCCCCAGGGTCTCGTAGGTGCTGCCCTTGATGTACTGCACCCTGCGGCCCATTTCGGCGGGAAGACCACTCTCGAAGACCACTCCAGTATCTCGAATGAACATTTGCGCCAGGGGATCCGAGATGGCGAAGGTCCCTCGCTTGACCACCTGATCTTCCAGTTGCCAGTCTTCGACAAGCCCCTCGAAGGT
>CAZBSB010000286.1:0-2659 GCA_964494535.1 uncultured Rhodospirillales bacterium | reverse complement strand
TCGATTGACCATTCGAGGAGCCTTCGAACGAGAAAAGACCCGCACTTTCAACTTTAGGACTTACGCAAGTTGCATGCGCAGGGTCGGAGAGCGAAGTTGTTGGAACATGTAGTCATCCAGGAGCCCGAACTTGATTTTGTAAACGGATGTTTGGGTGGCAGTCGCGGTGCGGCGCAGGAAGGCCCAGACCAACATGGAGCAGGCGATGTGGTTACGTTGTGAGCGGAAACGACGGCACTGGCAGCCTTCAATGCCAGTGGTCTGCTTGAGTTCGCGGTGAACCTGCTCAATGCGCCAACGCCAGTCGCACGCCTCTTGCGCGCCCGACGCGGTCAGTTGAGTCTTGTCGTTGGTCACGACAAAGTCCGTGTGCTGGGTAGACAGCGCCAACCGGAACAGGGTCACGGTATGTCCTTTGGGAAAGTCCTTCAGATGCACGCGTTGTCCGGCTTGCTGCTGCTCGTCCGTCCACGTCAGGCTATCCACGCGCTGGTAGCCTTGAGGCGTCTCTGGCGTCGCTTCAATCTGACGGTTGCTCTTGAGCGGACAGTAGTAGACTTTCCCGCAGCGCTCGATATGCATCATGAGTTTGCGTTCGGCATACCAACTGTCCACCAGCACGCCGCGGCAGGGCAGGCGCTTGTCAAACAGCGCGTTGTCCAGCATGTCACGCACATGGTCCAACTTGCCCTTGCCATCACGCCCCGGGTCATAGATACGGTAGTCAATCAGCCAGTATTCATCCAACTCCGGCACCACATACACACACGTCACCACGCCAATGCCCTGGATCACGCTGTGCGCGTTGCCGCTCCATTGCCGCCGCGCCATCTCGATTTTCGGCGACCCGTTGTGGTCCAGCACCACATCGTCGAACGCCAGATACGCCCCTTCACTCCGCTTCACCTGGTCATCCACCTGCTCCCACAGCAGGCGCGCACTCAACTTCTCCTCTTGCAGATACCGCCGGACTGCATCATGACTGAAACCGGGCCGATGATCGGCAAAATACGTGAGCGTGTAGTTCACTTGGCTCACCAACAGGAACTGTGTGTAGTCCAACCGCGTTACGTAGCTCATGCCCTCACTCTATCATCATCTTTTGCGTAAGTCCTAAAGTTCAAAGTTGAAAGAAGAACGGGATAGCCCATCTCTTCGTCTACTTTCAACTTTCAACTTTCAACTTTGAACTCTCTTTTAGAACATCCGTTCACATACTATACCACGCTTCGGCCTGCGCGCGCCAAAGCGGATCGGCGGGGTGGGCGCCGCTGGCGGATTGCAGAGCGCGTTCGGCGATCACCGCGTCGAGGTCGTACTGGCCGGTGGCGGCGGCGCGGTCGAGGACGGCGGCCAGATGCGCCCCGCAGCGCCGTTCGCCGAGCAGCACGAGCAGGGCCGAACCGGTGCTGATGCGCAATTCGGCGTTGGCCTTCGCCTCGGCCAGCTCGAGGAAATCGGCGGTAGATTCCCAGCCGGGCATATCCGCCACATCGGTGTTGAGCGCGGCCGCGAACGACAGGCCGTGCGCTGCCAGCACGGCCTCGCTTTCCTCGACCAGCTCAACTAACGCGGCGCGCAGGCGTTCCATGCGCTCGTCCGGCGGGTCACGGCGTACCAGCGCGGCGGCGATTTGCGCGGCATCGGCGTCGCTCAGCGGCAGGCTCTTGCTCAGCAGCAGGCGCTTGAACTGGCGCAGCAGCACCGTCAGCAGTTCGTCGAGCGGGGCGGCGCGCCAGGCGTTCAGGCGCTGCGTTTCGCGGTCAGGGAGCATGATTAGAACCAGGTTACGAGGTACGGGTTGAGAGTTACGAGTTACGAAGCGAAAGTATACTTTGGTGCGACCAGGCACGCCTTGACTCGGTCATTGAAATCGTTCTGGCGTCCCATCGGCTTCACTCGTAACCCGTAACTCTCAACTCGCAACTTGCTCTTCGAGCCATGCCAGCACCGCCAGCACGCCGCGCAGATTGCGGTCGAACTCGGCCAGATTGTCCGTTTCCAGCTCGACGTCGGCGCTGAGGATACCCTGTCCATCGGCCCAACTGGCGGCTGTGCCCGTCACCGGATAAGCGCTGAAACTTTGGCCGTAACTGTAGCCGCTGGCCTCGCCATAGACGGCGGCCATCTGCTCCGAATCGACCGGCACGGGGTCGGTTGGGCAATCGCCAGCGAAGACGCCGCCCGCCTTGCTGTGGAAGAAGAGCACGGCTTCGGGCTGCAAGCGCAGGATGGTTGCGGAGAGGGCCTGCGTTTCCGGCTCGGAGAACGGGGCCGCGCCCGGGCTGACTGGCGTGGCGCGCCAAACAGCAGTTGGCTCCCAGCCGCAGCCCCAGTTGCGATTGAGATCCACGCCGTGTGCGTTGAAGCGGCCTTCTGCGTTCTGGCCGCGCAGCAGCCCATCGGGGTTGGCGGCCGGAACGATGACGACCGACCATCCCGCCTGGATATCCTGCGGGTTGGCAGCGAAATGTGCAGCGAGGCGCTCGGCCAGCGCGACCGTGTTCTGCTCGTAGCCGCCGTGCATCCCCCCTACCAGCATCAGCAGGCGCGGGCCGCTTCCATAGCGGCGCGCTACCAGCGCATGATTGCCCGCCGACAGGCCGATGATCTCGTCCTCCGGCGCAGCGGCCGGCACTTGCAGCAGGAAGGGGTCGCG
>CAZBSB010000285.1:0-2666 GCA_964494535.1 uncultured Rhodospirillales bacterium | reverse complement strand
GACCACCTCGCCGCGCGACTAACTGTGCCCGAACGAGTCTTCGAATTGGATTCTGCCTGCGGACCTCGTCGTGCCAAGCCGCACTACGACATCTTGGAGAAATTTGAATGACGATGCATCAAGTTCTGGGAGATGTTGCCGCCGCGGTCGTCACTGTCCTCCAACGAGAGATGCCACAGCTTGGTAAGGACTGGTGGCAGTCGAACGTCGTCGACCGGCTCTCGATTCAACAGCAGCGCCTGGTCAGCGAGCGGCGCGTGGATTCGTTGTCTGGCCTGGATCTCGCTGGCCTACTGAGGGTGTTCGATCAGAACTGGAATTCCCTTGGTTATCGGCTGAACCTTGATCAGCAGGCGCGCAACTGGCTGAAGGAAGCACAAGGGATCCGGAACCGCTGGGCTCATTTACCCCCTGGAGGCCTGCGTTCCGAGGACGCCTACCGAGACATCGACACGCTTTGCCGACTTCTTGGTGTGCTGGGCGCGGACCAAACGACTTTGGATCGTGCGCAGGCGGAGCGTGGACGCGTGCTGGAGGAACTTGCGCCTCGGCCCAAGGAAAAGGAAGCGGTTCCCCAGACGGGGCACCCTCCAGGCGGAATTTCCATTGGCACTGTCGTTCGTCTGAAGGCGCGTCCCGACATCACGGGGGCAGTGCTCGATTTCCTGCCCGGCGCTCCCGAAGCCCGGTACACCGTCTTCCATGGGGGCGAAGTCGCGACCTACTACGAGTCGCAGGTTGAGCCGATCGTCTTGAGGCCGGAACGCAAGAACGTGGAACCGGACGCGTTGCACGCCGCGCTGACAGCTACTCAGCTTCGACATCCGAGCACGAAGCATCTGTATTCGCTGTACGCATCTCGGATCAACTTCGTCCCTTATCAGTTCAGGCCCGTGCTGAAGCTGATTCAGGCAGATCGCCCTCGATTGCTGATTGCAGACGAGGTTGGTGTTGGCAAGACTATCGAGGCAGGTCTCATCCTGAAAGAACTGCAAGCTCGGCGCGAACTCAAGTCGGTGCTGGTCATCTGTCCCAAGCCACTGGTTGCCGAACGAAAGTGGATGGAGGAGCTGAAGCGTTTCGACGAGCAGTTCACGCACATCGATGGCGACGCCTTGCGCTACTGCATCGAAGAGACCCACCTCGACGGTGTCTGGCCGCAGCAGTACTCACGATCGATCGTCCCCTATTCGCTATTCGACGAAGCCCTCCTGCTCGGGAAGCAGGGCAAGGGTCGCAGGGTGAAGGGACTCCTGGATCTCGATCCGCCGCCCGCCTTCGATCTGGTCATCGTCGATGAGGCACACCACATACGAAACACCGATACCTGGGCCTACAGGACGGTCAGGTACTTTTGCGACAACGCGGAGGCTGTGGTTCTGTTGTCGGCGACGCCGATCCAGCTGGGCGACAACGACTTGTTCAACCTGCTTCAACTCGTTCGACCGGACTTGCTTCCGAGTCGGCTGGACTTCGATCACATGGCTGAGCCCAATCCGCATATCAATGCGGCGATCGAGGTCGCACGCAATGCGGTCCCGGAATGGATGAGCGCAGCGCGCAAGCATCTCACTCTCGCCCTTAAGACCGACTGGGGCTCATCAGTGCTGTCAGCCGACTCGCGCGTCCAGCCAGTCCTCGACTCCCTGGATCAGCAAGAGCTCCGAACTGAAGACCGCCTTAAAGTTATACGGGAGCTGGAGGCGCTCTACACCTTTGCACCGATTATCAACCGGACACGTCGACGCGACATCGGCGTTTTCACGACCCGAAAGCCTGAGACGGTCTCAGTCGATTTCACGGAAGAGCAGGAGACGCTGCATCGCGGCGTGCTCGACCTGGTTGCAAGGATCCTTGCCCATCGTCACGGCGATCGGAACCTGCAGTTCATGATGACGACGATCCGAAGGCAGGTCGCGAGCTGCGTGTTCGGCTTGGCGCCTTACCTGGAGGCCATTCTGTCTGGACAGATCTCCAGGCTCGAGCTGAGCGAGTCGGACAGCGACGATGATTTTCAGGCCATGACCGAGGCATTAGCGGAGTTCCGCGCGGACGTCGATGCCCTCGTTCGCTTGGCCAAGAACCTGAGCTCGGATGACCCCAAGTTTTCAGCGTTCGCCAAGGTTGTCCAAGACAAGCAAGCAATGGCAAACAACAAGCTCCTCGTGTTCAGCACCTTCCGCCATACCCTGTCGTACCTGGCGGACAAGCTGCAAGGGCTGAGCATCCGAATTGGCCTGATACACGGCGATGTTCCGGAGGAAGAGCGGCGAGAACTGCGCAACCGATTCAGCCGCCCCAAGGACGATCCTCGGGCGATAGACCTGCTGTTGTCTTCAGAGGTGGGTTGCGAAGGTCTTGATTACCAGTTCTGCGATGGCATCGTTAATTACGACCTGCCGTGGAATCCGATGCGTGTTGAGCAACGTATAGGCCGAATCGATCGCTATGGCCAGCGAAGCGAAACCGTGGCGATCTTCAACTTCATCACGCCTGGGACTGTCGATGCCGAGATCTATGAACGGTGTCTAATGCGAATCGGCGTGTTCCGTCAGGCACTGGGTGGGAGCGAGGAGATCCTTGGCAACCTAACGCGCGAAATTCGCGGACTTGCCGAGAACCTTCAACTGACATTGGAGGAGCAGGCGCGTCGGCTTCAGCAGCTC
>CAZBSB010000284.1:0-2681 GCA_964494535.1 uncultured Rhodospirillales bacterium | reverse complement strand
CGGTCTCGTGATCGGGCATCCGCTCGCCGGCAAATTCGAAACCGTAGGGCCGTCCACACCTGGTGGACGGCCCTACGGCGTTTCAGCGCTCCATGATCACCTGGCCGAGCTGAAGCACCTTGTCGATGCGGATCATCACTGCCGCGCCCTTGCGCTCAGGGTCGCGGTCCAGCTCGAGCTGGATCGTGCGGTCCATCACCTGCTGGCGCACCGGCCCGTCGGTCAGCACCTCTGCCTGGCCGAACATCTTCCAGACCGTGCGAGTGGCCATGTTGCGATAGAGCAGGCAGATGCCCGGGTTTTCCTGGAGGTTTCGGTAGGTGGTGCCGAGAGCACGCTCCCAGTAGGCGACATGCTCGCTGTCGAAGACCATGGCGCTGCCCTTGAAGGCGATGTCTGGCGTGCCGTCCTTGCCGGCGGTCGCGAAAATGACCGGCGCGGCATCGGCGAGAGATGTTTCGAAGGCCGCCTTCATGTCTTCGGTCAGTTCAATGGGCACAGTAGTTAGCTCCTCAACGAGTTACGTATGGTTGGCAGCTTATCAGGCGTAACTCCGCAGCCGCCACTGCGCGGACGATTGGATTGTACGGCCAGCGACGTGCCACTGACCCGCCGATCGCTTACGGTTTGGGCCGATGGCGCGAGCGAACTTCCTTGGCTGAAGCATTGGCTGCCGGCGGGCGCGTACGCAACGCAGAGTCGCGCGCTGCGCTTGGCATGCTCATTGCCCTGACCGCGATCGCCCCCATCTCGATCGACATGTTCCTGCCTTCGATGCCGGACATGGCCGACGAGTTCAACACGAGCAAGGGCGCGGTCAGCCTCGCGGTCACGTTATTCCTCCTCGCCTTCGCCGGCTCCCAACTCGTCTACGGCCCCGCTTCCGACCGGTTCGGGCGGCGGCCGGTGCTGTTTTCCGGGCTGGGACTGTACATCGCCGGGGCCGCGCTCTGCCTGGGCGCCCAGTCGGTCGGCGTGCTGCTCATTGGACGGGTGGTGCAGGGGCTGGGTGGCGGCGCCGGCCCGGCAATTGCCTCCGCCATCGTCATCGACGTCTACAAAAAGGACCGCGCGCTCAAAGCGCTCGCGGCGATGACGTCGGTCACCGCCCTCGCGCCGATGCTGGCGCCGATCCTCGGCGGCTTCCTCCATGATGTTGCCGGCTGGCGGGCCGTCTTCGCCGTGCTCGTCTGCGTCGGCTGTGGGCTCACCTTCGGATACGCCTGGATCCTGCCGGAAACGAACGAACAGCGGGACCCGCGCGCGCTCCACTTCGGCGGCATGCTCCGGAACTACCGCACGCTCTGGGGCACTCCAATCTTCGCCGCCCACGCGATGTTGATGGCGCTGATGTTCTCGGCCCAGCTCGTGTTCATCTCCTCGTCCTCGTTCGTGCTGGTGGATAACCTGGGCCTCTCGCCCCAGATGTACGGGATCAGCTTCGGGCTGATGGCGGGAGGCATCATGGCGGGCGCGAACACCTCCCGGCGGCTGGTCGGACGCTGGTCTCCGCGGCGCATCGTGCTGACCGCCTGCGTTATGGGCGGCGCGGCCAGCGCCACGATGGCCACCATCGCCCTCGCCGGCATCGAAGGCGTGCCGTACATCGTCGTCCCGATGATCTTCATGGGCGCGGCGATGGGGATGGCCGGCCCGGCCGCCCGCGCCACCGCGTTGACCCCGTTCCCGCAGATGGCGGGCCTCGCCGCCGCGGTCATGGGCTTCTCACAGACCGGCATAGCCTCGGCCTACAGCATCAGCTACAACGGCCTGCTCACGCCGAGCCCCCAGACCATGACCTGCGCCATCGCCCTGGCATCCGTCAGTGCCCTCGCCGTGGCGTTGCTGGTAGGCGGCCGCGGTGTCCGCGAGCAGTAAACCGCCAGGACGCCAAGAGCCTTGGAGAGGACCGTGTGTCCCCGTCTCTGGCGTTTTGGTGGTTCCTTCGCCGTCGCCGCCCGCGCGGTTCGCGCGTTAGCCGCCTCGCGTGACGACAAATCCGAAGGGGCCATATTCGACCCCGTCCACCTGGACGAACAACTGGTAGCAGCCCGCTTCGGGAAACGCCATGTGGCCCGGTGCAAAGGTTCTCTCGGAAACGGGCCAATTCGCGGGCGGCATGGCGTTCGTCCCTTCCCAGACCATCTCCGCGCCGGACGTCGCGCCAAAGCCGTGAACGCTGAATGGAGTGTCTGGCGGCGCATCTATCCGAAGAGGGATCTTCTGTACGAGCCAGCCACTGCGATTCCTGGCAGCAACGATTTTGCTGTCGGCCACGGCCGAACCCGCGAACTGCATCACCACAGGGCCAATCTGCATTTCCCATTGTTGGCCCCGCCAGACCATCACACCCGTGCTTGGGCAGGCCGCCGGCCGCACCTCCGGCCGGTCATAGAGCACTGCGTCTTCCACTGGCGGCGAACCGGTGGGGCGACCACCGGCAAGAAGGATGCCCACGAAGATCGCGCCCGCGATCACCACTCCGGATAGGCCGAACGCGAACACGCGCCACCGCATGGATTCGATACTACGTCCGTCGGTCAAGACCAGCTCGGGCGTCCGCGACCTCAACCCGGCTTCCTCGAATCCTCCGTGCCTCCGTGGTGAATCCGCCCGAACCAACGCGAGATGAACACCGTTCGCTTTATCGCTAGAATGCGCCGGGCCCACCATGCGGGCCG
>CAZBSB010000283.1:0-2693 GCA_964494535.1 uncultured Rhodospirillales bacterium | reverse complement strand
CCGCAGTCCATTTTTCCTTGATTGCTCATAACGCTGACCCCTAAAGGAATTGGATGGGATTAAAAAGAAACGCTAAATTATACGCTACGGAAAGTTCCCATAAAAGCCATTGTCACCCCGAACAAGTCCTGCGCTCCCGTAGAGCCTGCGCCAGAGTTCCGCTATCGACATATTCAAGCTCACCGCCGACCGGCACGCCACGGGCTATTCTTGTAACGCTGACTCCTTTTGGCTGCAGAATGGCGGCGATGTAATGTGCGGTCGCCTCACCTTCGTTGGTGTAGTTCGTTGCCAGAATCACCTCCCGAACCACACCATCGAGTACACGCGAAACCAGTTGATCAAGGCCGAGTTCACGGGCACCGACGCCATCCAGCGGGGAAATTCGGCCCATCAGAACGTAATAAAGCCCATGATAGGAATGCGTCTGCTCCATCATGTTCATGTCAACCGGGGTTTCGACCACGCAGAGCAATGACGCATCCCGGCGGGGCGAGGCACAGCGCTCGCAAATTTCGTTCTCGGCAAAGGTGTTGCAGCGCCGGCAATGACGCACCGATGCCAGCGCATTTGACAGGGCATCCCCAAGATGCTGCGCCCCTTTCCTGTCGTGCTGCAGAAGATGATAGGCCATGCGCTGAGCCGACTTCGGTCCTACGCCAGGCAAACAGCGTAGCGCTTCGATCAGCACGTGCAGACCCGAGGGGTTCACGCGCTCAGGACGGCAGCTTGAGCCCCGGGGGCAGGTTCAGACCCGCGGCAAAGCCCGCCATCTTTTCCTTGCTCAGTTCCTCGCCGCGACGCACGGCATCGTTGATTGCGGCAGCAACCAGATCTTCAAGCATCTCGCGGTCATCGAGGACAGAGGGATCGATACTTACCCGACGGACGTCATGGGAACAGGTCATCACCACCTTGACCATGCCTGCACCAGACTGCCCTTCAACCTCTGTCAGCGCAAGCTGCTCCTGCGCCTTCTTCATGTTGTCCTGCATTGCCTGGGCCTGCTTCATCAGGCCTGCCAAGCCACCTTTCATCATGTCTTGATCTCCGCTATACGATGGGTTTGATTGACGATTCAACCAGTGAGGCATCGAAATTCTCGATGACATCTCGGACAAATGCGTCCTTCTCGATCGAGGCAACTGCCTCTTCTTGCTGTTCGCGCCGCTCCCTGTTGACGGCTACCGCCGGGGTATCGCCCTCGGTCGGCGCAAGTTCGAAGCGTACGGCAACCGGACGCTCCAGATAGGTACTGAGCGCTTGCTGCAGTCTCTCCGGCGCCGGTTTCATCTGGAGATGGCCATGCACCGGCGCCAGACGAAGCACGCAGTCGGATTCACTGATCTCCTTGAGTTCACAATGCTGCGCAAGCTCCCGTGCGAGACCATTCAAATGAAGCGCGGCAACTATGTCACGCCACTCATTCTTGGGAACGCCCTCGGCGCTGTTTTTCCCGCCAGACTGCACCCGGGAGTCTTGCGGTGCAAGCCGCCCGGGGATCGCGCCCAGGCCAGGGACGTTCGCTGCTGCCGCCCGCTGAACAGATGTCTGCACCGCCTGCACGACGTCAGCCACCGACTCCGGCCTGAAGCCATGCAGGCGTAGCAGGGTCATCACGAAGCCGGCGTATTCGTCCGGCGCCAACGGTAGTTCGGCCCTGCCGTGTATCACGATCTGATATGCCAATTGGACGAACTCCGGCGAGAGCCTGCTAGCCAGGCCCAGGAGACGGCTTCGGTCTGGGTTCTCGTCATCCAACGAACCTGGTGCGCATTGAACCACCTGCAGGCGGGTCAACAAACCCGCGAGTTCCTGAAGCGCGAGGCCAAACGAAAGACTGTGCGACGCCATTTCAGCAGCCAGGCGCAGAAGGTCGGCCGAGTCACCGGATCGAACCGCCTCGAGGACCGAATAAAGATAGTCCAGGTCGACCGTCCCGAGCATTACGCGAACCTGCGCCTCCTCGACCTTGCCGGCGCCGTGCGCTATCGCCTGGTCGAGAATTGAGAGCGCATCGCGCATGCTGCCGGCTGCAGACCGCGCAATCAACCCGAGCGCCGGTAGGTCATACGCAACGCCCTCGGCCTGGAGGACATGGGCCAAGTGAGCGGCAATCGAGCCCGGTGGCATCTGCTTGAGATTGAACTGCAGACAGCGCGAGAGCACTGTAACCGGAATCTTCTGGGGATCGGTCGTCGCCAGTATGAACTTGACGTGCTCGGGCGGCTCCTCGAGCGTTTTCAACATCGCGTTGAATGCCGAGTTGGAGAGCATATGTACTTCGTCGATCACGTAGACCTTGTAGCGGCCACGGGTCGGCGCGTATACCGCGTTCTCCAGCAACTGGCGCATCTCGTCGACACGCGTATTGGTCGCCGCATCGACTTCCAGAAGGTCGACAAAGCGTCCCGCATCGATCTCCTGGCATGCCGAGCAAATGCCGCAGGGCGTGTCTGTGACGCCACTTTCGCAGTTCAGGGCTTTCGCGAGAATACGCGCCAGGGTCGTCTTGCCTACCCCGCGTGTGCCAGTGAATAGATAGGCATGATGGAGCCGCTGACTGGCCAGTGCATGCGTCAAGGCACGCACCACGTGTTCCTGTCCGACCAGACTGGTGAAGCTGCGCGGCCGCCACTTTCGCGCGAGAACCTGGTAACTCATGCGCCCCACGAGAACGAAGAAAAGAAATG
>CAZBSB010000282.1:0-2711 GCA_964494535.1 uncultured Rhodospirillales bacterium | reverse complement strand
GCTTGCTCAAGTCCGCTTCATGTCCGCCTTAAGCTGTGGCGAGAGAACTCTTGCGCTTGAGGTGATTGTTTGTAAGCGCTGCGCCGCCCCCACGTTGCGGGGCTGAGGTCGAGCCGGCGATGGTTGGGTATGGCGCGCGCTCGAAACGATCATATTGACGACTATAGTGACGTCACTACGCCTATCCGGCCGCGCCGGGTCGAGGTGCTGACCGGGCCTGAGCGGCGGCGCAAGTGGCCGGACGAGACAAAGATCGCGATCGTGGCCGAGGCACTAGCCGATGGCGTGGTGGTCTCTGATGTCGCGCGACGGCACGATGTCTCGCCGTCGCAGCTGTTCGGCTGGGTGCGGCAGTTCCGCGACGCGGCTTTGGCGACGATCGCAGTGCCCGAGCCGCAGATGTTCGCGCCGGCCGTCGTCGAGGTCGCTTCGATGACGGCTGCACCGCCTCCGGCGCCCGAGCCTCCAGCCGAGATCGAGATCAGCGTCGGCGGCGCGACAGTGCGCATCCGGGGCGCGGTCGATGGCCGGACGTTAGCGGCTGTGCTCAAGGCCATGAGGGTGCTGGCGTGATCGTTCCTCCGACCGGCATCCGCGTGCTCGTGGCGACGAAGCCCGTCGACTTCCGCAAGGGCATGGACGGGCTCGCGGCCTACGTGCAGGAGGCGTTCAAGGGCGATCCGTTCTCCGGCGTCATCTACGTGTTCCGCGCTAAGCGCGCCGATCGCGTGAAGCTGCTGTTCTGGGACCAGACCGGCCTCGTGCTCATGACCAAGCGGCTCGAAGAGGGAAGGTTCCGCTGGCCGGCCGTGCAGGACGGCGTGATGCGCCTGTCGCCGGCCCAACTGTCGGCGTTGCTCGAAGGCCTGGACTGGTCCCGCGTGCACGCGCGCCGTGTCGTACGGCCCACAGCGACGCAATGATCCACATACGAGCAGTTCGCGGGCACTGGCGAACAAGGTGCCAAATCGGTGATTCTGCCGTCATGGCGCTGTCGATCGACGAGCTTCCGGATGATGTCGCGAGCTTGAAGGCTCTGGTGCTTGCTGCACGCGCGGCATCGGATGCCGCCGAAGCCAGGTCGGCCTCTCTGGCCGCCGAGGTTGACCGCCTGACCGCGCGTACCGAGCGCCTCGATCACATCGTCTCGGTTCTGCGCCGCGCCCAGTTCGGTCGCCGATCGGAGCGGATTGCCGACGATCAGATAGAGCTGGCGCTGGAGGACGTCGAGACGCAGCACGGCGCCGAGGATGCCGCCGTCGAGAATACCAACACTGTCGTCAAGGCCGAAGGCACGAAAGCGCGCCGCGCCAATCGCGGCCATCTTCCTGAGCATCTGCCGCGCGAGGAGATCGTTATCGAGCCAGTCGTCAACGCGTGCCCGTGCTGCGGCGGCGCTCTGCACGTCATCGGCGAGGACGTCTCCGAACGCCTCGACAAAGTGCCAGCGAAGCTCAGGGTGATCGTGACGCGGCGGCCCAAATACGCTTGCCGCAGGTGCACCGATGGCGTCGTGCAGGCGCCTGCACCGAACCGATTGATCGACGGTGGCCTGCCGACGGAAGCACTTGTCACCGATGTGCTCGTCTCGAAATACGCCGATCATCTGCCGCTGTATCGCCAGGCGCAGATACTGGCGCGTGAAGGCGTCGCGATCGACCGCTCGACACTGGCGCACTGGGTTGGGTTCGCGGCGTACGAACTCGCGCCACTGCACGATCGGCTCGTCGATATCCTCAAGACCTCGACGAAGCTGTTCGCCGACGAGACCCGTTGTCCGGTGCTCGATCCGGGACGCGGCAAGACGAAAACCGGCTATCTATGGGCCATTGCACGCGACGACCGGCCTTGGGGCGGCAGCGATCCGCCGGCTGTTGCCTACAGGTATGCGCCAGGACGCGGTGCCGAGCATGCGAGCGCGCTGCTCGCCGGCTTCTCCGGTGTGCTGCAGGTCGACGGCTACGCCGGCTACGACCGGCAGGCAGATGCGACCCGACCCGGCGGTCCGCTCGCGCTGGCTTATTGCTGGAGCCACTTCCGGCGCCGCTTCTACGACATCGCCAAGGCTGGCAACGCTCCGATTGCGAGCGAGGCATTGAACCGCATCGGCGCTCTCTACGCGGTTGAAGCCGATATCCGTGGCTGCTCCGCAGACGAGCGCTGTGCGGAACGGCAAGCCCGGTCCCGTCCTCTCGTCGAAGGGCTGCGCTCCTGGCTCGACGAACAACTGACGCGCGTCTCCGGCCGTTCGCCCATCGCGGAAGCCATGCGTTACGGCACGAGCCACTGGCACGGCCTCTGCCGCTTCCTCGACGACGGCCGCATCGAGATCGACACCAACGTCGTCGAACGCTCCATCCGGCCGATTGCGCTCAATCGAAAGAACGCACTGTTCGCCGGCAGTGACGAAGGGGGCGCCAACTGGGCGATCATCGCGTCCCTCATCGAGACCTGCAAGCTCAACGCCGTGAACCCGCACCTCTGGCTCACCGACGTCTTGACCAAGCTAGTGAACCATTGGCCTCAATCCCGCATCGATGACCTGATGCCCTGGGCCCACGCGAAGATCCCCGCCTGATCCGTCAACGTGGGGGCGACGCAGCGCTTACGATTGTTTCGGCGTGTAACGATGTGTTTCCGCACTCGTTTCATGCTCTCGGGCTGCCGACGGTCCATGAAATCTATGATTTCCGAGAACAACCCGTTTGGTA
>CAZBSB010000281.1:0-2744 GCA_964494535.1 uncultured Rhodospirillales bacterium | reverse complement strand
GTGCTAGCATCGTCCGGCACCGGGGTCTCCGGTTGAGCCCGCAGGCCAGGAACCCGCCGCCGTGCAGGTACACCAGCGCCCTGTCTGCCGGGCTATCTTCAGGAATCAGCCACTCGCACGGCACGCTGTCGGCCAGTACAGTGCTTCGGCTGACGCCCGCCGGCAGTTGCGCCCGCCTGGCATCCATCGGCACCAAGCGCTGCATGAGCGCGAGGGGCATGTAGCCTTGCATCAGCCGAATGTAGCGCAGGCCGGCGCGCGCCTTGCGTTCCGCATCGCTCTCTGCCGCCATCAGGGTTCGCCTTTTCCACTGCCGCAAAACGCCATGATACCGCCCGTGCGGGAACTCCTTGACAGCCCCCGTCCGCGCCCTGTAGTATACATACCAACCATACGGTATGTAAATTGTGTGCCCACTGGCCCGCAAAGCAGCAGCACCTGCGGAGGCCGCGATGCGCCGAACGAAAACGGAAGCTCTGCAAACCCGCGAAGCCGTGCTGAGGGCGGCGGCGCAGGTGATTGCGCGCTATGGCGCCGGCGGCTTCACCATCGAGGCTGTCGCGCAGGAAGCCGGCCTGACCAAAGGCGGCGTGCTGCATCACTTTCCTTCGAAAGTGGACCTCATCCTCGGCCTGCTCACCCAGGTGATAGAGGGGTTTCAGGCGCGGGTGACGGCCGAACTGGCCGCCGAACCTGAGGGGCAGCCCGGGCGCTGGCTGCGCGCCTACATCCGCACCGTGTTTCTGGCCGATTACGAGAATGCCAGCCTGCTTCCGCCGCTGGCCGCTACCGTCGCGGCCGACCCGCAAATACTCGCCTCGATCCGCCGCAGCTTCGAGGAAAGCCAGCAGGCCGCCATCAGCGACGGACTGGACCCCGTTCAGGCGGCGATTATCCGGCTGGCAGTAGATGGCATGGTGTTCACACGCGCCTTTGGGCTGAACGTGCTGGACGCCGAAACCAGCCGCGCGGCCTGTGAACAACTGCTGAACCTGACCACACAAACGGCCGGGTAACGCCGGGAGAGATCATGCTGACCCATTTCTTGACGGGCTTTGCCCTGCTGCTGGCCTATTTTGTGGTATTTGGAGCACCGGTTATTCTGCTGAAGGTGGTCACGCACGCCCCGCGCGAGTTAATGCGCAAGCTCTACCACCTGCTGTTCGTGCTTTCGATTGTTCCACTGCTGCTGGTATTCGACACCTGGTACGCCGCTGCGCTGGCCGCCCTGCTGTTTGCGCTGCTGGTGTATGTGGCGCTGGCCCTGCTCGAACACACGGCCTTCTTCCGCCGGGTTGCCATCGAGCGCAACCCCGGTGAATTCAAACGCAGCCTCGTGCTGGCCGAGCTGTCCATTGCGCTGCTGATCTTCCTGTTCTGGGGCCTGCTGGGGGCAGACTGGAAATTCATTGTCCTGGTGGCGGTGATGGCCTGGGGCTTCGGCGATGCGGCCGCGGCGCTCGTCGGCAAGGCCTTTGGCCGCAATCAAATCGCGCACCCGAAAATCGAGGGGAGCAAGACGGTGGAAGGCACAATGGCGATGCTGGTAGTGGCCGCCATCGCCATCTTCCTGACCATGCTGCTGGTGGGCCAACCGCTTCTGACGAGCCTCGCCGTCGCTGTGCTCGTCGCGCCGGTTGGGGCCCTCGTCGAGCTGTTCTCGCATCGCGGCTTCGACACGCTCACCGTGCCGCTGTCGGTTGGGCTATCGGTACTGCTGCTGCTGGCGATCTTCTCCTTCGCGGGCCTGTAACATGAGCGAGCTTTCGCCAGAACAGGCAGCCCGCCGTCAGAAGACCCTGCTCATTGCGCTTCTCCTCAGCGCGCCGGGGCCGATCTTCACCGGTATCGCCGTCCTCAACAGCCAGTCTACGACACAGTTGGCCGATTTCCTCCGGCGCGGCGTCGAGCTGGTGGCACTCTTCCTCTCGTGGTGGGTGTTTCGCAAGCTGCACCAGCGCGCCAGCGTGGCCGAACCCGACCGGGCGCGGCTGGAACGGCTTGCCGGTTTCAGCATTGCCGGGACGATGCTCATCTCCGGCGCGATCATGCTGCTCGTTACGCTCTCGCGGCTGAACGCGCACGAGCCGGGCGGCAGCGTGACGATGGGGCTGATCATTGCCGGGCTGGGGCTGCTCACCAACGGTTTTTTCTGGCTGCGCTACCGGGCCATGACGCGCGAGCAATACAGCGCCGTGATTGCCGGGCAAGTGAACCTCTACCGCGCCAAGACCAGCGTTGACTTGTGCGTAGTGATCGCGCTGGGGGCTGTCGCCCTCGCGCCCGGCCACCCGGCCACGCCCTATGTAGACCTGGTGGGGTCGCTGGCCGTAGCCGGGTATCTGCTGTGGAGCGGGCTGCGCATGACGCAAACACACCTCGGCTCGCGGGTCATCGCGCCGAAAGCGCGCGCTGGCTGACCCACAGCCAGAAACGCAGGGCAAACGCATCAAGACAGTGCATTGGGTTACGATGGTTCACAAACGCGGTTGCAGGGGCAGACCTATGTGTCTGCCCACCGGGCGAACACGCAGGTTCGCCCCTACGCCCGCCTTGAGGTCCGTCATGAACTGGTCACCAATCATGATGCGTTTGCCCTGGCCAGAAACGACGCCCACCGTGCAATCGCAGGCGCGGCCGTCTACACTCTGCGCCAGATGGCGAAATTCCGGGTGGCGGCATGATCGTGCAACGGCTGATGGGCGCGTGGCGGCTGACCGAACAGGTCGAGCAGTGGGATGACG
>CAZBSB010000280.1:0-2762 GCA_964494535.1 uncultured Rhodospirillales bacterium | reverse complement strand
AGAGCCGGTCCCGGAATCCTGGACAGTCGGATAAGTGCACGCTTGCCCCCTGAACGCGCCAGAATTGGCGCTTGAAATGGAGCAAGAAGATGAGTCGCAGGAAGAGAAGGAACCACTCGGCCGAGTTCAAGGCCAAGGTAGCGCTGGCCGCGCTACGCGAAGACAAGACTCTGGCCGAGCTGGCGCAGCAGTTTGACGTTCACGCCAACCAGATCACGGATTGGAAGCGCCAACTGCTCGAACGCGCTGGCGAGGTCTTCAGCGGCGCCGCCGCAGCGCCGACGGAGCCCCCAGCCGATCTGACCGCGCTGCACGCCAAGATCGGGCGGCTGACGCTGGAGAATGATTTTTTAGAAGGGGCGCTCACCAAGGCGGGACTGTTGAGCGCAAAGCGATGATCGACCGCGAGCACAAACTGTCGGTGACAGCGCAGTGCCGGTTGCTGCAACTGGCGCGCTCTTCGGCCTACTACCGCAACGAGCCGACCAGTCAGGCCGATCTGGCGCTGATGCGACGCATCGATGAACTGCATCTGGAGTATCCCTTCGCCGGCAGCCGCATGCTGCGCGACATGCTCAGGCAAGACGGTGTGCCGGTCGGGCGGCGGCATGTGCGCACGCTCATGCGCAAGATGGGCATCGAAGCGCTCTACCGCAAGCCCAATACCTCACGGCGCAACGGTCGGGCAGGCGTTTTCCCGTACCTGCTGCGAGATCTGGCGATCACCCGGCCCAACCACGTCTGGGCGGCCGACATCACCTACATCCCGATGAAACGCGGCTTCGTCTATCTGTTCGCAGTGCTCGACTGGGCCACGCGCCGGGTGCTTAGCTGGCGCCTGTCAAATACGCTCTCGACAGACTTCTGCATCGAGGCCGTGCAGGAGGCCATTACCCGCTACGGCAAGCCGGATATCTTCAACACCGACCAAGGCTGTCAATTCACCAGCAGCCCGTTCATCGAACTGCTCAAGCACCACGGCATCCGGCAAAGCATGGACGGCAAAGGCTGCTGGCGCGACAACGTGTTCGTCGAACGGCTCTGGCGGACGATCAAATACGACGAGGTGTATCTGCACGCCTACGAATCGGTCAGCCAGGCCCGGGCCGGGATCGAGCGCTTTCTGACGTTCTACAACACGACCCGCCCACACAGTAGCCTGGACGGTAAAACGCCGGATCAGGCGTATTTCAATCTCAAACTGGTGGAGGACTCGCCCTTGGCGAAGGCTGCCGCGTAGAATCCGGCTTACCCACCGGGCCGCTCTCCTCATGCCTGATAGAGAAGGCTGTCGGCGGCCCCGTGGATAAGCCTACCCGCAGGCGTCCACTTATCGGTCAGGAAAATCTGTCCAAACGACCGGAGCCAGCTCTGTTTAGCAGTCTAATTCTGTCCCGAGGCTTAAGGTCGGCTTTGGCCAACCTGCGCTACGCAACATACTGTAACTGGCTAATGATCTCCGGCAATATTATGATATTCGTCTGCTAGGTGTGCTTTGTACTCTACCGCGACAAGGGGTTTGACCCACTGTTGTCTCACCTCAACAAAAATGGATTGAAGTGCCAGCGAATCAATAGCCTTGATGAGCTGATGGTTCCGTCTGTGGTTGCAAAGCCTGAGCCAGCCGAGGAATTTTGCCTGAAGTGCGGAAAGGCCAGCACGATTGAACATCACGGTGGACGTTGGTGCTCGAACTGTGGGGGCTTCTCAAAACCAGCCGACCCCAAGAAATTGCCCTCGAACCAACGAGGTTACTCAGAACATCGACATCAAGCATACGAATACAGCCCCATCATGGCCGAGTGTGGCTGGTGTTACCAACGAAAAGATATGACCGGGGGCATCTACGATGATGGTGAATGGATGTGTGGGGAATGCATCTCACGTTATGCTAGATAACTCATAAAGTAACTTACTGCTACTGACAAATAGAGAGAAGAGAAATGCGCGTTGGGGGAACCGTCAGTTCAGGAGCGATTGAGGCGCCGACTAAAAAACCATCTGGGCCTGTGCGTTGGCTGATTGTCACAGTGATTGGTGTCCTTTGTTTAACCAATTACCTGGCCATCTATAACGATACGTTTCGTACCCTGTTGGGTGGCGGCAAGTCTCCTATGATGGCTGCGAGCGTGCCTGAAAGTGAAAAACGCTCTGCGGGTGAATTGGCGCAAATTGGTCTCCTTCTGGGTGTTGGGGCGGCGGATGCCGCAGCCAACGTCAAATATCTTTTGGAAAAGAGCCAGAAGACCGTCGCCGAGAATGCTCTGCTCCAGCAAAAGCTTGGTACGGCGGAGAAACTGCATCAAGACCTTACGGCACAGCATCGCGACCTTGAATCCCGGCATTTGCATCTTGAGAAATCCAAAGCTGAGATGGAAACCCGAACGAAGGCGGCCGCAAAAAAGCTGTCCGCGAGCGTCGCTACTAGAGCTACACGTGGTGTTGCAAGACATGTGGGCGGAGCAGCTGGCGAGTCGATTCCTGTGGTCGGTACAGCGGTTGTGGCAGCGATGTTGGCCCTGGATGTCGTCGACGCATGTGACCTGATTAAAGAGGTCAATGAAATGAATCGTGCGGTTGGCGTGGATGTTGAGGACGAGCAACGGGTTTGTGGTGTAAAAGTCCCCGACCAGAAACAACTTGCGGCTGATGTCAGTAAGAATTGGCAGGCAGCTTACCTAGCGGCAGCTAATGCAGTCGGTAAGCCACCATCTATCCCGCAGGTGTCGTGGAATGACCTGAAATCACAAGTATGTGCCGTG
>CAZBSB010000279.1:0-2774 GCA_964494535.1 uncultured Rhodospirillales bacterium | reverse complement strand
GGTATTCGCCGGCCCACGCCAAAGGCCTTGGGTGAAATGCGTATGATCGGGCAAAACTGGTTTCGCTTGTATTCGTTGATATTCACCATTCTGAGTACCCGGTCTACCAGGGCGGCATCAAATCCCTGGGCCTTGATCTCTTTGGGGCCCATTCTTCTTTCAATGTATTGATACAGGATCTTATCAAGGATGGAATAATCCGGCAGGGAGTCCGAATCCTTTTGCCCCGGCCTCAACTCGGCGCTTGGCGCCTTGGTGATTATGTTCTCCGGAATGATCTCTTTTTCCCGGTTGATGTACCTGGCCAGCGCATATACCTGCAATTTGTAACAATCGCCCAGTACACCCAGACCACCCGCCATATCCCCGTACAGGGTTCCATAACCTGTAGCCAATTCGCTTTTGTTGGAAGTATTCAGCAGAATGTATCCGAATTTGTTTGCGATGGCCATCAACAGGTTTCCCCGGGTGCGGCTTTGAATATTTTCTTCCGCGATACTGAACGGCATGTCTTTGAAAACAGGTTTCAGTTCATCGAGGAAACTGTTGTAGATGTTTTTGATCGGGATGATATCGTAAGGATTGCTGAGGTTCATGCTCAGTTGTTCGGCATCACTCACCGAATGACCGGTAGAATACTGCGAGGGCATTAATACAGCCCGTACATTCTCCTTGCCCAATGCCGTACAGGCCAGCGCCAGGGTAACGGCGCTGTCGATACCGCCGCTGCTGCCCAAAATGGCCTTGCTGAAACCCATCTTGCCGAAATAATCGCGTATGCCCATGATGATGGCGTCGTGCACCTGGGAGATGTTGAGGTCTTCTTCCAGTCCGGCCGGATTTAATTCCTTACCCGGTACACGATTGGCTGGTTCCAGTACCGGGGCGCCGATGGTACCATCTTCATGAAGGGTGAACGATTGAAGGGAGGATTCGAAGGCAGGCAACTGGCCGCACAGGTTCGCGTCTTTATCAAAAACCAATGAGGCGCCGTCGAATACGATCTCCGTCTGGCTGCCTACGGCATTGCAATAGAAAAGCGGCAGTTTGTATTTCTCTACATTAGCCTTGATCGTGGCCTTGCGGTCTTCATCGTGTGTATAGTCGAAGGGGGAAGCAGAAAGGTTGATCATTACATCCGGGGCCTGTTTCATCAGTTCATCCATCGGGCAGATGCGGTACATGGGATTATCGCCCAGGTTCCAGATGTCTTCACAAATAGTTACGGCAAGCCTCCTGCCTTTGAACTCCATGATCTTCCAGTCGTAAGCCGGTTCAAAATACCGGTACTCATCAAACACGTCGTAATTGGGCAAGCAGGTCTTATGGGCAACAGCCCTGATTTCTTTTTCGTAGAGCAGGAAGGCCGCGTTGAAAAGATCTTTTCCTTCCCGTACAGGATTGCGGTCGGGTGCGCCGATCAGTACCCCGATGGTATCCGCGTGCTGGCGTATTGCGTCGATGGACGCATAGCTTTTGTTGATGAAATCATCGAACTCGAGGAAATCCCGCGGCGCATACCCGCAAACACTCAGCTCGCTGAAAACAATAAGATCGCCTCCCTGCTTTTTCGCTTCTTCAATAGCGCTGATGATCTTTTGCGTATTGCTTTCGAAATTGCCGATGTGATAGTTCTGCTGTGCGAGGAAAATCTTCATAACCCAAAAGCCACGGGGCTTAACTTTGTGTTCGGAAAAGAATGATTTTATTTGTAAAGTTAAACCAAGTAAATGAGAATAATCCTTGCGCTGTGCTGCCTCTCCCTTGCGATCCTTTCCTGCAATAACGATGATAAAGCCCCCGATGTGTCCGGCATCCGTATCGAGTTGCATACCGAACGGTTCGATCAAAGCCTGTTTACGCTCGACACGTTGAACCTCGGCGCCGGGTTGAAAGCGTTGCAGGGAAAATATCCTTCTTTTACGCCCAATTTCCTCGGCACGATCCTGAACTGCGATCCAGGCTGGACGGCCGATACCACAGCCGCTTATGTTCGTGGATTTATCGGCGTGTACAGGCAGGTATACGATACGGCACAGATTGTATTCAGGGATTTCGGCCCCTACGAAAAGGGAATAGCAAAAGCCTTACAGTACCTGAAGTATTATTTCCCGGAATATACAGCGCCCAAAAAGCTCATCACCTATATCGGTCCGCTGGATGGATATGGCGATATCATTTCGGATGATGAGATACTGATCGGTCTGCACCAGCACCTGGGCGCCGGTTTCTCCCTGTATAAATCCACACTGGTGCAGGAAACCTATCCCGAATACATCAGCCGTCGCTTTACACCCGATTACATCGCCATCAATTGCATGAAGAACGCCATCGACCGCCTCTTCCCCGAAAAAATGGAAGAGAAACCGCTTGTTCAGCAAATGGTGGAGAAAGGGAAACGGCTCTATGTGCTGAGTAAACTGGTTCCCAAAGCGGAGGACTATCAACTGATCGGCTATACCCAGGAACAAATGACCGGCATGTACGATCACGAGCGGGCCGTGTGGGATCTGTTTGTAAAGAACAATTTCCTGCAAACGATCGACAACAACATCATCAAGAATTACATTGCGGAAGGACCCAAGACCCAGGAATTGGGCGAAGCGGCACCGGGTAACGTGGGTAGTTTTGCCGGCTGGCAGATCGTAAAAAAATTCATGAAGGAGCACCCGGATTATAGCCTGAAAAAACTAATGGAAGCCAACCCGGAAACCCTCTTCCAGGAGGCCAGGTACAAACCCTGACTTGTCTTATCAGGCGGCTTTTACTTCTTC
>CAZBSB010000278.1:0-2801 GCA_964494535.1 uncultured Rhodospirillales bacterium | reverse complement strand
CTCTCTTGCGTTTGTCGGCAAGAAAAGCATCTTGCTGGTGCAGAACGCTGCAAAAGCCTGGCGGCACGGGCGCGCTCAACCGCTGGCTGCTGCACCTCACGGAAAATCATCCGCCGCCCATCGCTAAAGGCCACCGCATCAAACTGCGTTACATGACGCAACTGAAAGGCCGCCCGCCCAGCTTCGCCCTATGGGGCAACAAGCTGGACGATTTGCCGGACTCATACCTGCGCTACCTCACCAACCACTTGCGGGAAGAATTCGGCTTCCACGGTGTCCCCATCCGCTGGCAACGCAAAAGCGGCGACAATCCGTTCGGGAAGAAGAAGGACTGATAGCAAGACTACCGTAGTTGCTATCGTCATGCCCGCGCAGGCGGGCATCCCGTTTGTTTTTTCAATGAACAGGAATCAGGCTTAGTATTTTTCGCGTCATACCGGCGATTTGAACACCGGGTAGGTGTTCATGCAGTATCCAGCTTCGTGCGTCAGCACGACAAGACTCATTGGCTCGCAGACGCTCGCCCCCCTGGATTCCAGCTTCCGCCGGAATGACGATGTTTTTATAGAGGGGTTCGGCGCCAATTCAATTGACTGGCTGATGCCCATGCGCCTGATAAATCTCGAGCAAGCGTTTTGTGCTGATACCGTCAGTTAACTCTTTCACGAGTGGATGATCAATCGGCTCAAGTTTGATTTTCGGTCGCGTACGGCCGGCTTGCGGATGGACACGGCATTCCATATTGAGAGTATCAGGATATCCCTTTACTTGATTGGAGAGTCTGCCAAGCCAAGGCTCGATACCTTCATTTTCACCTGTATCGAAAAAGCTCAAATATTCTTCAAACGATTTTTTAAATAAAGACGACCATACCCCGAATCTGAAACTTGCACCCTGACGATCAGTAAGACGAAGCTCTAAATTGCACCGAATAAAATAGTGAGTGCCTTGAATGACGCAAAAGTCTTCTGATAGAAAATGCGTGCTATTCAAGACTGCTGAGTTGGGCTGATATTCTTCTGCGTTAGGCCAAAAGTCTGGAGCAAACCAAGCCAGATCGAACATTCCTTCGTGGACTTCTCCGCAATTGGAACAAGTCCATGGTATATCGAACGGAAACTCGAAGTTTCCATCGCTATCAGCCATTGCCGACCTTCGCCCCAATACTCACCAAATGGCTTGCCGCCGTGCCATTGGCGCCGGCGAGGATGGCGGCGAGAGCGGCGGAGTTCAGTGCTTCCACCTTGGCGGCGTTGAAGCAGCCATGTTTGCATAGCCCCACGGCCAGACCGGCGTTGAAATTGTCGCCGGCGCCTACGGTGTTGGTGGCGGTCAGGCTTTGCGCTGGTGCTGTCGCGCTGGCGTTGCGCGTATAGGCTTCCGAGCCGTTCATGCCCTTGGTGAACACGGCCATGCTGGCGCCTTCGGCCAGCCAGATTTTGGCGATGTCCGGCATGGCCATGCCGGGGTATGCCCAGGCAATATCCGCGTCGCTGGCCTTCACCACATGCGCCGTACGCGCCCATTCCTTCACGATGCCGCGATACCGCTCCGGGTCTTTGGCGATGGTGGGGCGGGTATTGAGGTCATAGCACAACAGAGCGCGGTCGCGCTGGCGGCGCGCGAATTCCAGCCAGGCGAAGCGCGCCGGCTCCATGACCGTGGAGATGGAGCCGAAGCAGCAGATTTTGTCTTCGTCGTCCCGCCCCAACTGTTCCGGCAGTTCTTCGATTTTCGTCATCTGCTCGGCAGTATCGCGGCCATAAAAGGTGAAGGCATTTTCCTTGCCCGGGCGGATGGAAACGATGGCCAGCGTGGTGTTGCGCGTGACACGGCGGATGCCGCTGGTATCCACGCCGGCCGTTAGCAGCGCCTGGAAGAACCGTTCTCCGAACGTATCTTCCGAGAGAGGGCCGACGAAGCCGATGCCCCAATCGCCATTCTCGCGCTGCCGCGCCCGCGCCGCCCCCATGGAACCCAGGAACTGCGAACCCCCGAACATGAATTTGAAATCGCCGGAGCCGGCAACCTTCTCGTGCAGATCGGCCACCACTTCGCCGCAGAAGAAGATTTTCGCCGGCATATTGGCCTCGCTGCTTTAACGCTGATTTTTGTCGGCGGCGCTTTGCAGGTGCGTGGCCATCTCATTCAGCCGGTTGATGACGTTATCGCCCCGGTCGCGCAGCGAGGAGAAAATGTCGGTCACCGCGCTCAGCGCCTGATCGGCATGGCCACTGGCTTGCTCCGGCGGAGTGGCAATATCACCGCCAGCGGGGAGACGCGTATCAATATCATGCAGTTGGCTGTTGATCTGGCTGAGCGCGGCCACGATGCCGCGCAGCGCCAGCGCCACCTTGCCGGCCTCTGCTTTCGGGCTGTCCGCCGTCACGCTGTCGGCTACGAAGCTGCTCACTTCCTCCAGCGCGCTCAGCTTGTTGACGACCGTGGATTGCTCCACGCTCACCGCCGCCATCATGTCCTGCCGCGTCGCTTCCATCTGGCCGCGCAGCGCGATCATCTGCTGCTCGAAGCTGGTGCCCAATTCGCGCTCCAGCCGTTGCGGCAGCGTGGCCAGCGTGGCGTTGATGGAACGCTGCCATTCCAGCATGTCCTTCACCACAATCGCCATCTCGCGCTTCACCGTGCCGGCATCATCGCCGGCAGAGCCAAGCTGCGGGATGAGTTGCGCCAGCTGCGCCGCGACCTGGGCCATGGTGTTGGTAAGCTGCCCCAGCGTGTTCAGCTTCTGGGTCATTTCCTCGACCTTGCCGGACATATTCTCCAGCCGCGTTTCGTTGTTG
>CAZBSB010000277.1:0-2815 GCA_964494535.1 uncultured Rhodospirillales bacterium | reverse complement strand
CAGGTCTGGCTCTCGCCGAACAGTGAAAACATGACATAACCACGCACTACCAGTTCATCCCGCGTGGCGCCGGGCTGCAGGCTGGCGCTGAAGGTGGCGCCGTGGCGGGGGCTATATATCCAGCCGCTGGAATAGCCGCCGTCCGGCTGGCGGGTGAAGCCGCCCATGAATTGCAAATTGCACAGCGATTGCCCGCGTCGTTCCGGCTTGGGGTTGCGCTCGTCCAGCCCGGCCTGCGGCGTGGCGCTGGGCTTAAACCATACCAGCTTGCCGCACAGCGCCTGTCCGCAGGGGTAAATTTCAACTGCACCTTCCTGGTCTTCGGTGAACCAGGTGCCGGTCAGGCGCTCATCATGCGCCGGCGCGGCGGCTTCAGCTGTAAAAGGCAACAGAAGCAGCAACCAGAGGGCAAAAGGTGAGGCGGTGCATGACAAATTCATAGGGGTGACTTAGCATTCTATGGCGAATCAGATGGCGGCAGCATCTTTCCTACATAAAAATTCGCCGCGTCAGCGGCAAGCCTTGGCCAACAGAAATCCGGCGATTGTTGTATGTTTGACAAACTCATCCATAGCCTCACGCTCATCCTGTCCTGCCTGGCGCTGGCTTTGGCGGTGACGGGCATGGTGGTCTATGACCGCAATGCCGCCAAGCAGCTGGAAGTAGCGCAGTTGCGGCAGCAAGCCGAGACCGGGCGCACCCTAGCGCAGCTCTATCAAGGCCTGGCGCAAGCCGTAGCAGTATTGGCGAAAGAGAAAGATGACAAGGAGCTGACGGGGTTGCTGGCAGGCGAAGGCTTGCTGCCAGCCACGCCAACTTCGGCGCCGGCTGATCTTTCGCCACGCGTCAAAAACCTGAAGAAAAGCGCGCCATGAGAAACAACAACGCCAATTTGCTGCTGCCGGTTTTTATCTTGGCACTGTCCTTGGTTCTGTTCCTTGGCTTTCATGTCCAGCGCGCCTGGCGAGAGAGTGCCGACTTAGAGCAAAGCATCGCCGCCTTGCGCTCGGCCGCGCAGGAGACGCAAGGTATCAAGCAACGGGTGGAGCGCCTAGCCGGGGGCATTCAGCGGCTGGCCGAAGGCGGCAATGCCAACGCCAAATTGCTGGTGGAGAAACTGCAGCAAGCGGGCGCCGCCAGTGGCACGGCACGTTAAGACCTGGGTGGCGGTGCAGGAATCTTTTTCCGCGCTGCCGCGCGTAAAGGCCTGGATTCCGGCCTGCGCCGGAATGACGGGAGGAGAAATGGTTCTAACTCTGCTATTCACCGCTATGCAACAGCGTGCCATGCCGTCGCGCGCCTTCGCAGGCGCGGATGAAGATGAAGCAGGCTAGCGCGAGATAAGCTACATTCAGAGCAAGGCTCTTCCATAGCAGCGCAGCGTCGAACACTTGCTGGTTGAGAATGGCGCGCATTCCCTCGAACACATAAGTGGGCGGCAGAATATAGGCCAGCGGCTGCAGCCATTGCGGCAGCACTGTCACAGGATAATAGGCGCCCGTGAAGGGCAGCAGGATGAAGCCGGCCATCCAGGCCATCCATTCCACCGCCAGCCCATAGCGAAACAGCATGGCGGAGAGCATCAGCCCCAGCCACCAGCCGGTCATCAGCTGCATGAAATAGAACGCCAGGCACTGCCAGCCGAGCGACCAGAGCGAGAAGCCGAACATCCAGTCCACCACTACGGCGCAGGGAATCATGATGACGCTGGTGCGGAGGAAGCTGACAAGAATCATGGCCAGAGCATATTCCAGCGGCCGCAGCGGGGCGATGAAGAGTTGTGCCAGGTTGCGTGCCCACAACTCCTCCATCGTGCCCAGCACGGCGGCGAACTGGCTGCGGATGACCATTTCCCACAACATGCCGCCGGCCAGCAGCACGCCGAAGGCCAGCAGCGGCGAGGCCTGGTTCTGGTGCAGATATTGGCTGAGATAGCCCCAGATGAGGAAATTCAGCATTGGCCAGAAAAACAGCTCGACAATTTTGGACACCGAACTGCGCAGCACGAAATATTGCCGCAACACCAGCGCATAAATGCGGCGCAGTATGGGCAGGGCGGTTTCAGGCAGCATGGGCGTGGTTCCGCGCAATATCGAGAAAGACCTGCTCAAGATTATTGCGCCCATAGGCGGCGATGAGATTCCCCGGCGTGTCGGCCGCCACAATCCGCCCCTGGCGCATGATGATCGCTTGCTGCGCCATGCGCTCCACTTCCAACATGTTGTGCGACGCCAGCATGATGGTGGCGCCGGTTTCGCGCTGATAGTTCATCAGGTAGTTCCGCACCCAGTCGGCGGTGTCAGGATCGAGCGAAGCCGTCGGCTCGTCCAGCAGCAGCAGGCGCGGCTTATTGAGCAACGACTTAGCCAGCGCCACGCGCGTCTTTTGCCCGGCGGAAAGCCGGCCATAGAGCCGGCTGAGAAAAGGCGCGATCTGCAGATCATCCGCCAGTTCGACGATGCGCTGCCTAAGCTGCGGCACGCCATAGAGATGGCCATAGACGGTCAGGTTTTCCCGCACCGTCAACCGCCCAGGCAGGTCAACATAAGGCGAAGAGAAGTTCATCCAGGACAAGGCCGCGTGGCGGTGCGTGGCCATGTTATGCCCCAGCAGGCGGATGGTGCCGGTGGTGGGTTTGATCAAGCCCAGCAGCATCCCCAGCGTGGTCGTCTTGCCGGCGCCGTTGCCGCCCAGCAGCGCCGTCACCGTGCCGGCGGGCACGACGAAGCTGATGCCGCCGACCGCGACAATCGCGCCGAATTCTTTCCGCAGATTCTCTGCTATAATCGCGGCTTCCGTCATTTCACCGGCCATG
>CAZBSB010000276.1:0-2838 GCA_964494535.1 uncultured Rhodospirillales bacterium | reverse complement strand
AGGAGCTGCGCGACGGCTATCGCGACCTCGAGCGCAAGCGGCAGGAGATCCAGGAGGATTTCAACGCGCGGCGCAACGAGGAGATGTCCCGCCTGCAGCGCACCCTGATCGAGGAAGTGCGCAGCTACGCCAAGGCCCAGGGTTTCGACCTGGTGCTGGCCGACGGCGTGCTGTACGCCAACACCACGCTCGACATCACGCCCGCCGTGCTCGCGAACCTGAAGTCGCGCGCGCCGGGTGGGGCGGCACCGGCGGTGCCGAAGCCCGCAGGCAAGTAAGCCGGAAGCCCCAATGTCGGTATCGCTGGGCGAGCTCGCGGTCCGGTTCGGCTGCGAGCTGCGCGGCGATCCGGAGCTGCGCGTCGGGCATGTCGCCACGCTCGCCGCGGCCGGCCCCGAGGCGCTCGCCTTCCTCGCGAACCCGAAGTACCGCCCGCTGCTCGCGCAGAGCCGCGCCGGCGCGGTGGTGCTCGCCGCCGCCGATGCCGAGGGCGTCGCACGGCCCGTCCTGATCGCCTCCAACCCGTACGCGGCCTATGCGCGCATGGCGGCCGTGCTGCATGCGCCGCCGGCCCTGCCGCCGGGCGTGCACCCGACCGCGTGGGTGGACCCGCTCGCGCAGGTGGCGGACAGCGCCCATGTGGCGGCGCATGTCTCGATCGGCGCAGGCGCCCGCATCGGCGCGCGCGCGGCGATCGGCCCGGGTTGCGTGCTCGAGGCGGGCGTCGAGATCGCCGAGGACGTGCAGCTCGTGGCGCGCGTCGTGGTCTGCCGCGGCGTGCGCATCGGCGCACGCACGGTCGTGCAGCCTGGGGCCGTGATCGGCGGCGACGGTTTCGGCTACGCGCCCGAGCGCGGCGCCTGGGTCAAGGTGCCGCAGGTGGGCAGCGTGGCGATCGGCGCGGACGTCGAGATCGGCGCCAACACCACCATCGACCGCGGCGCCATCGAGGACACCGTGATCGAGGACGGCGTGAAGCTCGACAACCAGATCCAGATCGGGCACAACGTGCGCATCGGGGCGCATTCGGCGCTGGCGGCCTGCGTGGGCGTGTCCGGCAGCACGACGATCGGCAAGCGCTGCCAGATCGGCGGGGCGGTCGGCATCGTGGGGCATCTGTCGATCTGCGACGACGTGGCCGTCACGGGACTTTCGATGGTGAGCCATTCGATCAACGAGCCGGGCGTCTATTCGAGCGGATTGCCGGCGATTCCGGCAGCGGAATGGCGCCGGGCGGTCGCGCGGCTTCATCGCCTCGACCGCATGGCGGGACAGGTGGCCGCGCTCGGCAAGCAACTGAACAGGACGCAGGATGACTGATCCCGTTTACATGGACATCGGCGGCATTCTTCGCCAGCTGCCGCACCGCTATCCCTTCCTGCTGGTCGACCGCGTGCTCGAGTGCGAGCCGGGCAAGGCGGTGCGGGCATTGAAGAACGTCACCGTCAACGAGCCGTTTTTCCCGGGACATTTCCCCGGGCGCCCGGTGATGCCGGGCGTGATCATCGTCGAGGCGCTGGCGCAGGCGGCCGGCATCCTCGCGTTCGCGACCGTCGGCGCCGTGCCCGACGACAGCATGGGGCTCTATCTCGTCGGCGTGGACGAAGCGCGCTTTCGCCGCCCGGTGGTGCCGGGCGACCAGCTGATCCTCACCGCGCGGATCGAGCGCTCACTCAAGGGTATCTGGCGCTTCTCGACCACGGCGCATGTCGGCGAGCAGGAGGCTGCCAGCGCGAACATCATGGTGGCGACGGAAACGAGGGCGGGCAAGTCATGATCGACGCGCGTGCCGTGATTGCGCCGGATGCCAAGCTCGCGGCCGACGTCGAGGTCGGGCCGTTCGCGATCATCGGCCCGGGCGTCGAGATCGGCCCCGGCTGCAGCGTCGGGGCGCACGCGATCATCGAGCGCGACACGCGGCTCGGGGCCAGGAACCGCGTGCACCAGTTCGCCTCGCTCGGCAGCAATCCGCAGGACAAGAGCTACAAGGGCGAGCCGACCCGCCTCGAGATCGGCGACGACAACGTGTTCCGCGAGTTCTGCACGGTGAACCGCGGCACGGCGAAGGACCAGGGCGTCACCCGCATCGGCAACCAGAACCTGTTCATGTCCTATTCGCACGTCGCGCACGATTGCGTGGTCGGCGACAAGGTCGTGCTCGCGAACCTCGCGACGCTCGGCGGCCACGTACATCTCGGCGACTGGGTGATCATGGGCGGCTTCTCCGGCATCCACCAGTTCTGCAAGGTCGGCGCGCACGCCTTCATCGCGAACAACGCCGCGGTCACGCGCGACGTGCCGCCCTACGTGATGGCGGTCGGCCAGCCGGCGGCGCCGCATTCGGTCAATTCCGAGGGCCTCAAGCGCCGCGGCTTCACGCCCGAGGGCATCCGCAACATCAGGAATGCGTTTCGCACGCTCTACCGGGAGGACCGCAAGCTCGCGGACGCCATGGAAGCACTGCGCAAGGCCGCGGCGAGCCAGCCGGAAATCGAGCCCCTCGTCGCGTTCATCGACGCCTCGGCCCGCAGCCTCGTCCGGTAGGGAACCGCGGCAAGGTGGCGCTCTCCGTCGGAATGGTGGCCGGCGAGGCGTCGGGCGATACGCTCGGCGCGGCGTTCATCGCGGCCGTGCGCGAGCGGGTGCCCGACGCGCAGTTCTTCGGAGTCGCGGGCCCGAAGATGCAGGCCGCCGGTTGCGAGGCCTGGTATCCGGCGGAAACCCTCTCGGTAATGGGCCTCATCGAAGTGCTGCCGCACCTGCCGCGGCTGCTGGTGCTGCGGCGGGACATCGAGCGGCGCTTCATCGCCGCGCGTCCCGATGTATTCGTCGGTGTGG
>CAZBSB010000275.1:0-2842 GCA_964494535.1 uncultured Rhodospirillales bacterium | reverse complement strand
GCCAACGGCAACCGGCGCACCTTCAGCGTGACGGGGCAGAGCTTGGCCACGCTGGCCTTCCCAACCACCAGCAACAAGTTCACCGGCCAGACCGGCGGCGCGCAGCCGCTCACGCCGGCCTATGACGCCACCGGCAACGTCACCGCCCTGAGCGGCATCGGCTACACCTACGATGGCCGCAACCGCCTGGCCGCCAGCCTCGGCGCTGGCATCACCACCAATTACGGCATCAACGGTCTCGGCCAGCGCGTCCGCAAGACCTGGCAGGGCAGCCCGCCCAGCACCTTGACCTTCGTGTATGACGACAGCCGCAAACATATCGGCACCTATGACCCCGCCGGCGCGGTGGTGGAAGAAACTATCTTCCTGGGCGACATCCCGGTGGCCGTCATGATTGGCGGCACGCCGTTCTATGTCTATGCCGACCATCTCAACGCGCCGCGCATCGTCACCAACACCACGAACCAGATAAGATGGGACTGGACGCAGGCCGACCCCTTCGCCCGCACCCTGCCCAACCAGAACCCCAGCGGCCTGGGCACCTTCAACTGGCGGCGCGGCTTCCCGGGGCAGTTCTATGACGCGGAGAAGAGTGCCTGGCACAACGGCTTCCGCACCTACCAAGCCGGGCTGGGACGTGATCTGCCCCCTGAAAACTCGCCTTCGATCCGGTGACACAAAAAGGGGCAGAACAGTAGCCGCGTCACGTCTGATTGATCCCGCCTGTGCGGGGGCAGCAGGAAGATGCGGAGATTGATATGCAGTGCAATCTCTGGTAGAGCTATATCATGGTTACCTGATTTCAAAATGAGCCACTCCCCAATAAAAGGCATATTTTTACTTTCATCAGAATATGTTATTGTGAGCTTAGTGGCTAATTGGGGGCGGTGATGAGGCGCAGGGACGCACGCAGTAAAGCGGAAATAAGCGCGGGCAGCGGGCGGTTTAAGCGGTTGCGGCAGGCGCATAAGCATGGCGAGACACCGGCTGCGAAGGCTTCCGGTCCGACAGCCAAGGCCACGGCTACAGCGCAGTTGCGTCAAAGCACAGCCCCCAGGAACAGCGCGCCGGCGATGAGCATGGGCATGGCGATGAAGCCTGGCGCGGATATGTAAAGCCTGCTGCGCTTTAACAAACCTCATAACAGCCCGCGCCTCGCGTTCGGGCTGTTGTTATTTCTGCACTAATCCTGCAGCCACCCCAGCAATCCTAACGTGCGGCATAGCTGCTACGACAAGAAAGCGCATACTGCTCGCATATGTTTCTGCGTTATTTCCGTGCTAGGGTCACTACCGCCAACAGGCTGCCCATGCGATCTATTTTTTCATGCGTGTTGCGGCGAAAGCTGAAGTAACTCTCCGTTTCCGTATAGGTGTTGCCCAGCGAAGCATTGATGGCGGTAACGCCGCTGGCTTGCAAACACGCCGTCACATAACCCGGCAGATCAAACATTTGATGCTGCGGTCGCGGCGCTAGCCGAAAGAAACGCGCATTGCTGCCCGCTTGCTCCAGAAAAGGCGCCGCGAAGTCTGGCCCCACTTCATAGGATTCCTGCCAGATGCAAGGGCCGATGGCGGCGACGATAGTCTCCGGCCGTGCGCCCAGCGCCTGCATGGCCGCGACGGTCGCGCCGACCACGCCCTGCAAAGCGCCGCGCCAACCGGCATGTGCGGCTCCAACTACGCCGGCCTGTGCATCCGCCAGCAATAGCGGCACGCAATCCGCCGTCAACACGCCGAGCGCCAGGCCGGGCTTGGCTGTCACCATGGCGTCGGCCTGTGGCCGGTTGGCTGCCGGCCATGGTTCTGCCACCGTCACCACGGTGGGTGAATGCACCTGATAGCAGGTGAGCAGGGCTTCCGGCGCAACCTCCAGCGCGGCGGCGATGCGGCGGCGGTTTTCCGCCACGTTCGCCACATCGTCGCCGCTGCTCCAGCCGCAATTGAGCGAGTCATACACGCCGGTGCTGACCCCGCCCTGGCGCGTGCCAAAACCGTGGCGCACGCCGGCGCATTCCGCCAGCAACGGCGCTTGTTTGAGCAAAGCACTATCCCACTGCTTCATGCCGCATCCTCCCAGCCGGCGGGACGCAGCGTCGTGTTGCCGGTCACGCACAACACCTTAAACAGCCGCCCCATTGCTTCCGGCGCCGTCAGGCGCTGGCAGGCTGAACGCAATGCATCCCGCTGCGCCGCATCGGCGCCGGTGAGCAGTTGATTCATCCGTTCGGTGATGCCCAGGCGCTGCAGGAACGCGCCCTGCTCCAGCAACGGCCACGGCTGCGCCCCCACCGCCGTGGCCACGGCGGCCAGCGCATCGAAATCCACATGCCCGGTCAAATCCGCCTCGCCGGGTTGAGTCAGCGGGTCTTGGTATGCATGGTCGGCCACTGCCTGGAAAGTGTTGCGACCGGTTGGTTGCGCGTAGCCGTAATCAATCGCCAGCAGTGCGCCGCTATGGCGTTGCACCTGCTGCACGGCGTGTTGCGTCAGGTGCTGCGCCATGGGCGAGACTTCGGCATAGGCGCCCAGCGGCAGCGCCTGCTGCGCCGGTGTGAGCAGTAGCGCCACCGCCGGATCGGGCGGCATCATCAGCCAGGAGAGTTTGCCGGTCACGGCGCCGATGCAGCGCTCCTGCCAGCCGGCGGCGGCGCGCACGAATTGCCGGATGGGCAGCGCGTCGAAAAATTCATTGGCCAGAATGATGGTCGGCATCGGCGGCAAGTCTTGCAGACGCGGCAACCATTGCGGCGTGAAGGCCGCCAGTTTTTGCGCCTGTTGCGACCGCAGCGTGTCGTTGCTCTCCAGCAGCGCCAGGCGCAGTGCGGCATGAAACCCTGGCA
>CAZBSB010000274.1:0-2850 GCA_964494535.1 uncultured Rhodospirillales bacterium | reverse complement strand
CACGATCTTCGAGCGCCGCGCCGCCGGGCTCTACCACAACACCGCCGTAGAGTTCGACAAGGATGGCACGCTGGCCGGCACCTACCGCAAAATGCATATTCCAGACGATCCGTCATATTATGAGAAATTCTATTTCACGCCGGGCGATCTCGGCTTCACACCGATTGCCACCAGCATTGGCAAACTCGGTGTGCTGATCTGCTGGGATCAGTGGTATCCGGAAGCCGCGCGGCTGATGGCGCTGGCCGGCGCGGATGTGCTGATCTATCCCACGGCCATCGGCTGGCACCCGCCGGATGCAGACGCGGAAAAAGCGCGGCAGCTGGAAGCCTGGATAACCGTGCAGCGCGCCCACGCCATCGCCAATGGGTTGCCGGTGATCGTGTGCAATCGCATCGGATTCGAGCCGGCGTCAGGAGCCGGAGAGGGTATCAGTTTCTGGGGCAACAGCTTCATTGCCGGCCAGCAGGGTGAATTTCTGGCACGGGAGGCGGCGGATACGGAGGCTTTACTGACAGCGACGCTCGATACGGAACGCAGCGAGGCGGTGCGCCAGATCTGGCCGTTCCTGCGCGATCGACGCATTGACGCCTATGACGGCCTCGTGCAGCGATATCTTGACCAGAACAACAGGTAAAGACACAGGAATCTCAAGATCTCATCGCGCATTTTCCACAGCCATGCAGCAGCAGAAAATGCGCGTGAGCTGAACTCTTAGACGGCTTCAGTGGTTTCGGCCGGAGAATTTTCAGCCGTATCGTTCTTCGCTTCGGCCGCCGCGGCGCGCTGCTGCTGCACTTTGCCTTCTTCTTCGGTGCGCGCGACATTGACCGTGATATTAACCTGAACATCCGGGTGCAGCTTTACGCGCACCGTGGACAGGCCGATCGCTTTAATGGGCGCGATGATTTCCACCTGGCTGCGCTCGATCTTGCGGCCGGCGGCTTCGGCCGCCTCGGCGATGTCGCGCGCGGTCACGGAGCCATAAAGCTGGCCGCTTTCGCTGGCCTGGCGGACAATGATCAGGCTGACGCCGGCGATGGTCTTGGCCAAAGCCTCGGCATCTTCGCGCTGTTTGGCGTTTTGCGCTTCCAAAACCGCGCGCTGCTTTTCAAACAGGGCGATGTTGGCCTTGGTGGCGCGCAAGGCCTTCTGGCGCGGCAGCAAGAAGTTGCGCGCATAGCCCGGCTTGACCTTGACCAACTCGCCCAGCTTGCCCAGCCGCTCGATGCGCTCCATAAGAATGACTTCGATCATATTGTCCTCGCTTTCGGTGTTGCTACGTTTTCGGTTTGAACAAGTCTCTCTCAGTTTTTCGCTTTATAAGTGCCGGCAATACGCTGGCGCAGATGCAGCCACGGCTCCAACACGCCTGCCATGGCCACCAAGCCGGTGAAGACATAGGGCGGCACCATCAGAAACGCGTAAAAAAAAACCAGCAATAAGATTTTGTGACGCTTCTTGCCTGCCCACAGGTGGAACAGGCTGGCGCCAAGTACGAAATAGGGGATGGCTAGCAGCAATAAAGTGTTTTTGGCAAAAAACGCTACTGAACCTTCAAAGGCCACGGCCAACACGATCATGATGGCGAAGAAAATCAGTAGAGCTGGCGGTAAGTCAAACTCGTCCAGCTTAGGGATTGGCCGAAGGGCATGACCGTTGGAGAGCAAGACGAAATGCGTCCACAGCGCGTTGATCAAAATGAAAGGCAGCCAGATCATCATCAAGACAGAGGGAACGGTGCCAGCAGCCTGAAGAACAGCCCCTTGAATCATTTCCGGCGTCTGCTTGTCGGGCGGCATCAGGACGTTGAATTGCTGCTGTAGCTTTGGATACTGCATCATCTGCTCGACGAGCGGCTGCAAATGGCTAGCGATGACCTTTTGCAAGCCTGGATCATGAAAGATCAGGCAGAGTATTGCCAGCAAGGCGATAGGGTATAACACCAGCGCCATGATTAACCGCCCTGCCGGATACCAGAAAACTTTTCCGGCGTCATCCTGCCGATAACGCAGCGCCAGTAAGCACAACATCAAAGCCGGCAGCACGAAAACCAGCGCCAGGACGGCCATATGCTGAATATCGAGGAAGTACATCATGCTGCCCACGGCGACTGCGGCTGCAACAATCACATCGCTCCGGCCGATGGCAAGACCGACGGCGAAGAGTGGCAGCGGCGCGAGAAACACGAAACCCAGCAACAAGGTGCCGCCGCCACCATATTTTAGTGACAACCATGAGAGGCCACCCGACGCAAGGCCGGCTATGACGGCGCCAATCATCCCCTCGGTGCCGCGATCCGGCAGCACCGAGGTAGCAGCGACCGGCTTGGTCTGCGAAGCGACGGCTTCGACCGGCTTATGACGCTGCTTCTTGCTCATCCGACTTTATCCGGCGTCAGCCGCCGGCCTTCTTGTCGCAATAGGGCAACAGCGCCAATTCGCGGGCGCGCTTAATCGCCACCGCGAGTTCGCGCTGCTTCTTGGCGGAAACGGCGGAAATGCGGCTTGGAACAATCTTGCCGCGCTCGGAGATAAAGCGCCCCAGCAGCTTGGGGTTCTTGTAGTCAATCTTCGGCGCCTGCTTGCTGCTGAAGGGGCAGCTTTTGCGGCGGCGGAAGAAGGAGCGGCGCGGGCCGCCGGCGGCGGCTTGTTCGGGTTCGGTGCTCATAATCAGGCAGCCTCTTCATCGTTGGGGTTTGGCGCATGGCGGGGCGGACGACCGGAACCGTCGCGGCGTGAACCGCCAAATCCGCGATCAGGCCGCTGCTCGCCATCGCGGTCGTCGCGGCGCAGAATGGCGGAAGGTGCGGGGTCAAGCGTTTCCACCTGCACGGTCAGAAAGCGCAGC
>CAZBSB010000273.1:0-2852 GCA_964494535.1 uncultured Rhodospirillales bacterium | reverse complement strand
AGCGCGCGACTCATAATCGCTCGGTCGCGGGTTCGAGCCCCGCCCGGCCTACCACGGTGACGCGCCGCGCCTTCAGCGGCGCGGCGAAGGCTGCCGGTGGGCACCCTTCACATGTGCGGGCTGCGCGCGCCGCCGCGCGCTTGTCGAGCGAACGGCCGCGCCGGATGAAAGTCAGCCGCTCGACATGCTGCGGCCCGTAGATGCGGTAGTTGGCGTCGCTGCGCGGCGCCGCAGGCAGCAGCCCGGCGCGTTCGTCGTAGCGGATGGTCTCGACCTGGGTCGAGGCGGCTTCGGCCAGCTCGCCGATCTTCATGCGCCCGCATTGTAGGAAGCCGGCGATGCCGCAGCTCGGCGCAGGGCCCTCGATCGTGCGCTTGACTCTGCAGCCGCTACAGGCTTTCCAATCGCGGCATCATCGACACGGAGCACCCCATGAGCGACGCCTGCTGCAGCCACGACCACGCCCCCGGTGCGAGCCCGCGCTACCGGCGCGTGCTGTGGGTGGCGCTGGTCATCAACGCCGCGATGTTCTTCGCCGAGATCGCCGGCGGCCTGCGCGCCGGCTCGGTGTCGCTGCTCGCCGATGCGGTGGACTTCTTCGGCGATGCCGCCAACTACGGCATCTCGCTGCTGGTGCTCGGCATGGCGCTGGCGTGGCGTGCGCGTGCGGCCTGGTTCAAGGGCCTGTGCATGGGCCTGTTCGGGCTGTTCGTGCTCGCCCGAGCGGCCTGGTCGGTGGCCAGCGGCGACGTGCCCGAGCCGCTGACGATGGGCGCGATCGGCACGCTGGCGCTGCTTGCCAACCTGGCGGTCGCGGTGCTGCTCTACGCCTGGCGCGACGGCGACGCCAACATGCGCTCGGTGTGGCTGTGCACACGCAACGACGCGATCGGCAACGTCGCGGTGATGGCGGCCGCGCTGGGCGTGTTCGGCACCGCACGCGCGTGGCCGGACCTGCTGGTCGCCGCGGTGATGGGCACGCTGGCCCTGCTGGCCGCGGCATCGGTGATGCGCCAGGCGCGCCGCGAGCTGCGGCCGGCTCCGCTGTCCACCGCCGCTGCCGCCGGCGCAGCGCTGCGCTTCGCACCGCACCGTTCGTCGCGGCCCGTCGATGCCGGCACGCATCCACCGGCGCAACGGCCGGCACCTCGTTGACCCGCGCTGTCGCCACCCGCCGCGAGTGGACCGGCCTGGCCATCATCGCGCTGCCGTGCCTGGTCTACGCCATGGACCTGACGGTGCTGAACCTGGCCGTGCCGGCGATCAGCGCGCAACTGTCGCCGTCGAGCGCGCAGCTGCTGTGGATCATCGACATCTACGGCTTCATGGTCGCCGGCTTCCTGATCACCATGGGCACGCTCGGCGACCGCATCGGCCGGCGCAAGCTGCTGCTCATCGGCGCGGCGGCGTTCGCGGCGGCGTCGCTGGTCGCGGCCTTCGCCGACAGCGTGGCGATGCTGATCGTCATGCGCGCGCTGCTCGGCATCGCCGGGGCGACGCTGGCGCCGTCGACGCTTTCGCTGATCCGCAACATGTTCCACGACGCGCAGCAGCGGCAGTTCGCCATCGGCGTGTGGATCGCCAGCTTCTCGCTCGGCGGCGTCATCGGGCCGCTGGTCGGCGGCATCGTGCTGCAGTGGTTCGACTGGCGCGCGGTGTTCCTGGTGGCGGTGCCGGTGATGCTGCTGCTGCTCGCGCTCGGCCCGAAGCTGCTGCCCGAGTACCGTGACGCCGATGCGGGCCGCATCGACGCGCCCAGCGTGCTGCTGTCGATCGCCGCGGTGCTCAGCACGATCCACGGTCTGAAGCGCCTGGCCGAGCTCGGCGTCTCGGCGGCGGCGCTGGGCAGCGTGGCGCTGGGCATCGTGCTCGGCGTGGTGTTCGTGCGGCGCCAGTCGCGGCTGGCCTATCCGCTGCTCGACCTGCAGCTGTTCCGCCGCCCGGCCTTCAGCGCGGCGATCGCCGCCTACGGGCTGTCGTGCCTGGCGATGTTCGGCATCTACATCTTCCTCACGCAGTACCTGCAGGGCGTGCTCGGCCTGTCGCCGCTGGCGGCGGGGCTGGCCACCGTGCCCTGGTCGGCGGCCTTCCTGGTGGGCTCGCTGCTCGCGCCGCGGCTGGCGCGCGGCCGCTCGGTGCCGCGCGTGATGGTCGGCGGGCTGCTGCTGGCGGTGCCGGGCTTCCTGATGCTCGGCTTCGTCGACCATGCCTACGGGCTGCACGTGCTGGTCGCCGCCACGGTGGTGATGAGCCTGGCTCTGGCGCCGGTGTTCACGCTCGGCAACGAGGTCATCGTCACTTCGGCGCCGCCGCAGCGCACCGGCGCGGCCTCGGCGATCTCGGAGACCAGCGCCGAGTTCAGCGGCGCGCTCGGCATCGCGCTGTTCGGCAGCCTGGGCGGCGTGCTCTACCGCAGCCGGCTCGACGCGGCGCTGCCGGCAGCGCTGCGCGACACGCTGCCCGCCGACGCGGCGGCCACGCTCGGCAGCACGCTGGCCAGCGCGCAGGCGCTGTCGGGGCCGGCCGGGCAGCAACTCGACGCCGCGGCGCGCACGGCCTTCGTCGGCACGCTGGAGCTGCTGGCGCTGATCGCTGCCGGCATCGTCGCCGCGGCGGCGCTGCTCGCGGCGCGCATCCTGCGCGGCGCGTCGGCGGCGCCCGCGGTCGCCGCCGAACGCCGCGGCGCCGAATGACAAGCTTGCGTCAGCGGCGCCGAGAGCGCAGCACCGCGCCGGCCATGACGGCGATGAAGGCCGCCAGCGCCAGCGCCGAGCCGAGCGCGCCCCAGCGCAGCAGCGCGAACGAGCCGGCCGCGGCGCCGCTCAGGCGCAGCGCCAGCGATGCGTGCAGCA
>CAZBSB010000272.1:0-2853 GCA_964494535.1 uncultured Rhodospirillales bacterium | reverse complement strand
GACAAAGGCAAGGGTGCGGTGGTGCTGACCGATATGTTCGGTGGCACGCCGAGCAACCTCGCTATCTCGGCGCTGGGGCGCGGCAAGGTGGAAGTCATCGCCGGCGTCAATCTGCCGATGCTTATCAAGCTGGCTTCAGTGCGCGGCAGCAAGAGCCTGGCGGAAGCCATCACCGAAGCGCAGGAGGCTGGGCGCAAATATATCAATGTGGCCTCCGTGCTGCTCAACAGCTGAGGCGGCGCCATGAGCGACCAGATGGCCATGGGTGACGGCGCGCTGTGCGAGATGGTGACAGTATGCAACAAGCGTGGCCTCCATGCGCGCGCCGCCGCCAAATTCGTGAAAATCGCCATGCCCTTTACCGCCGAGGTCGCGGTAGTCAAAGGGGAAATCCGCGTCTCCGGCCGCTCCATCATGGGGTTGATGATGCTCTCCGCCGGCACCGGCACGCTGCTGAAAATCTGCGCCCAGGGCGACGACGCCATCGCCGCGCTGGAGGCCTTGAGCGACCTGGTGAAGCGGGGCTTCGATGAAATCTGAGACGCTGATTCTGACCGGCATCGGCGTCGCGCCCGGCATCGCGATTGGCCCCGCTTATCTGGTCGGCAGCATGGGGCTGCACGCACCGGAATACAGCCTGGCGCAGAACCAGGTGGAGGAAGAGGTCGCGCGTTTCCACCATGCGGCGGAGCACGCGCGGCGACAAATCCGGCAATTGCAGAACCGGGCGGAAGCGCTGCCGGCCAGCGCCAGCGAGGAAATCAGCATTCTGCTCGAGGCTCATCACGCCATGCTCTCCGGCTCGCGCCTGGTGCGCGGCGTGGAAAGCACCATTCGTACCGCCAAGCTCAATGCCGAGGCCGCCATCGAGCGGCAGATCGCGGAAATCAGCGCCGGTTTCGCGGCGATGACGGACAGCTATCTGGCGGCGCGGGTGGATGATATCCGCGAGGTCGGGCAACGATTGCTGCGACATTTGCTGCAGCAGCAACACAACCCGTTCGCCAACGCGCCGGAAGGCTGCATTCTGCTCGCCGAGGAGATTACGCCGGCCGATACGGCCCTGATGGATCCCAAGCTGATCGCCGGCTTCGCCGCCGTGCTGGGCGGCGCCGAGGGTCATGCCGCCATCATGGCGCGGGCGCTGGGGCTGCCGGCGGTGCTGGGCATCAGCGTGCTGCTGCAGGAGGTGAGCAGCCAGGACACGGTTATTCTGGATGGCGATCGCGGCGAATTGATCATTCGCCCTCAGGCCGCGCAGCTGAAGCAGGCGCGGCAACGTTTGAAGGAACAGCTGGAAGAGCGGGCGCGGCTGCGGTCATTGCGACGCCTGGTTGCCGTGACGCAGGACGGCACTAATGTGCAGCTGCAGGCCAATCTGGAGTTGCCGCGCGAGTTGGACACCGCGCTGGAAGCGGGGGCGCAGGGCATTGGGCTGCTGCGCACCGAATTCATGTTCATGAACCGCAGCGATCTACCCGACGAAGAAGAACAGTATGAAGCGCTGCGCGGGCTGGTTGCCGGGCTGAAGGGCAAGCCCATCACCATCCGCACGCTGGATGTGGGCGGCGAGAAGCTGGCCGGTGCGTTGGGGCAGACGGGTGCGGCCAGCGCCAATCCGGCGCTGGGGCTGCGCGCCATTCGGCTGGGGCTTAAGATGCCCAAATTGCTGGAGACGCAGCTGGCGGCGATTTTGCGCGCCGGAGCGCATGGTCCGGTGCGCGTGCTGGTGCCGATGATTTCTTCGGTGCAGCAGATGCGGCAGGTGCGGCAGATGTTGTTGCAAGTCGCCAAGCGGCTGCAGCGGCGTGGACTGAAACTGCCGGAACCATTACCACCACTGGGCGCGATGATCGAAATTCCCGGTGCCGCGTTGGCGGCGGACACGCTGGCGCAGGTCAGCGATTTCTTCGCCATCGGCTCCAACGATCTCACGCAATATACGCTGGCGATTGACCGCGGCGACGAACAGGTGGCGGAGCTGTATAATCCGCTGCACCCCGCCGTCTTGCGGCTGATTCAATTCACCATCGGCGCGGCGCTGCGGGCGCGGATTCCGGTGAGCCTGTGCGGCGAAATGGCCGGCGACCCCGATTATACCGCGCTGCTGCTGGGGCTGGGGTTGCGCGAGCTTTCCATGTCCCCCGCCCGGCTGCCGCCGGTGAAAGAAGCCATCCGGGCGCTTGATATGGGGCAAGCCGCGCTGCTGGCCGAGCGCGTGATGGCGCAGAGCGACGAAGAGCAGATTGAGCGGCTCTTACGTCTCAGCGCTGCGGCGGAGACGGCGACGAAGCACTGACGCGATGGTCTTCCCGCACAAGAGGTGACCCCGATGACCCGACCAAAACCCAACGACGCCTTTCTGACCCATGAAGCGCTGCACATGGCTTGCTTCCTGATGAAAAGCGTGGATGCAGAACTGCTGGAGCATCCGGCCATCAAGGCCGAGGCGCGCTGGCTTAAGCACGCGGCGGCAGCACATCAGGCGCTGTTTGACTTGTATCAAGCCATCGGCGCGCAGGCGGTCGAGAACAGCAAGGTTCTCTGACGCCCCCGCCCAGTCCGTTGCGCTGGACGGTTTAAGCTGGTAAAACCCCGCCAGGTTCAGTTTTAGCAGTTTGGCACAGAAAGGTTTTCCCATGGCGCAGGCGGCAGCGAAGCAGAATTTCAGCGACTATAAGGTCAAGGATATGAGCCTGGCGGCCTGGGGGCGCAAGGAGATCAGCCTGGCCGAGACGGAGATGCCCGGCTTGATGGCGGTGCGCGAAGAATATGCCGGCAAGGCGCCGCTGAAGGGCGCACGCATCACCGGCTGCCTGCATATGACGATCCAGACCGCCGTGCTGATCGAGA
>CAZBSB010000271.1:0-2867 GCA_964494535.1 uncultured Rhodospirillales bacterium | reverse complement strand
AAATTGCCGGCCTCGAAGAATCCCACACCACGGCCCTTGCTCAGGTTGCGCAGCAGGTAGAGTTCTCTGGTTTTGAAGAAGGCGGCGTTGGCATCGTGGAACGTCTTGAGATCCTCGACGAAGCGGCGCTCGCCCTTGTTCAGCGCGGTGGGGCTGATCTCGACGACCTTCGTGTCGAGATAGAGCAGTGGCTGATACAGATGCTGGCCGAACCAGATCGCCTGCATGCCCCCGAATGCCCACGACTTGAGTTCGCCTTTCACGATCGCGGCCTTCAGTTCTTCGAGCTTGGTGACAATCTCCTCCTGCGACTTGTCGATCAGGATGCGGTAGCCGCCGCTCTGTTCGGGAGATTCCTTGACGCTCAGGAAGTTCGGGTCGTCCTCGGCGAGGTCACGATACTCCAGGTGCGGCAGTTCCCAATCGCGCTTGCGGAACGTGTAGTAGCGCTCGGTGTACTTCCTGAGCAGGGAAACGGCGATCTCCTCCCACAGACGCACTCTCTCGAAAGAATCGAAGGCCAGTTCTTCAGCCGGAATCTGTAGCCGGTACCAGCTCTGATCGGCGAGCAATCGCTCGATTGCCTGTCGCGTCAGGTTCAGGTTGTACCAGCCGCGCTCGGCCTTGAAATGCTCCAGCTCGAAGGTCATCCGGTCGAGGTCGAGGAAGGCCACATGCCGCGCGTTGAGGTGGGTTTCGTTCGGTGCGGCGTCCGCGTCGCCGCCAATCAGGCCGCCCGATTTCATCGCCTGAATCTTGGGGTACCAGTTGAGTACTACCTGGTTCTTCTGCAGGTACGCCGTGCTCGGGTCACGGGACGGGTCCGGCCGAGCCAGCGTCGGCACCGGCCCGAGCTTGCGGAACGCGTCGCCGAATTCAGTGTTGACGCCGTTGATCGTCTTCTTGAGGCGGACTGTCTTGAGCTTCTGCGTGCCGAGGTTCCTGATCACCGGCAGCAGGAACTCGATACGATCGTCGTTGGTAGGCAAGCCCTCTTCTTCGAGGAAGTCGCGGAACTGCGCCATGTAGTCGGCGTGGATACCGAAGATACCGAGGGTCTCCAGCACGCTGATGTGCCTGGGCCGATCGACGCCGTCCAGTAGACGCGCCCTGCTGCTGCGCTTGAGGCTCAGGTCGTAGCCCTTGAGCCGCACACCGCGTCCGAAGAGCTGGATGATCTGCGCGCCTTCCCCTTTGCCGACGTTCATCAGGCCCATGGTGGAAACCCGCCAACTGCTCCAGCCCTCGGTGAACTTCTTTGACCCGATCAGGAGATTCACCGTCGACTGCGGCTTGTTGATCTCCTGAAACAGCGAGCCCGAGAATTCACGCTCGCCGGTCGCCAGGCGATGCTGCTCGCACAGCTTGACCAGCTTGGCATCGTCACCGACGTTGATGACGCCGAAGTCCTTGTTGTCGGCGCCGAGTCGTAGCGCCACTTCGCCGGTCGCTCCCTTCAGGTTCTCGACATAGAGCTGCCCGCCGCCCGGCGCGTTGAAGAGCGTTGCGAGCGTCTCATCGAAAACCTGTGCCGGCGAAAGCCCGCAGGTGTTGAGATAGGCGAAGCGTCCGGCAAACAGGTTCCTGCCCGTCGCGGTGACCAGGCCCTGATGCAGGATACGTTCGATGTGCTGGATGCTCGCCGCGCGGTTTGCCACATAGCGCGAGAGGAACTGCAGGATCTCCACGATATCCGAGGCATCCCGCGTGGCCAGCGTCGCCGTCACGCTGCCACCGACGAAGATCCACAAGGGCTTCTCGATGTGGAAGGGCCGGAAGGTCGCGCCCTGCTCGCGGTAGAGTCGCTGCTGCTGGAAGAACGACAACAGGCACGCCACCAGATACACTTCAAGGTGCTTCCGCTGCGTTCCCTCGTCGAGGTTCAGGATCTGGTAGTCCTTGCCGAAACCGTCGCCGTAGAAGTAGCGGTACGAGTAATCGAACAGCGTGCTCTTGGCGTACAGATCGATGAGCTTCGGCCGGCCCTTGACCGCCTGCCCGAAAGTGGCCGAGTACTCGAACGAAAAGCCCTTCTCGCACAGCGCGTTGCGAAAACGCATCCACGCGCCCTCTTCACCGCTGCTGGTGCCGCGGTGGCCCTCGTCCACCAGTACCAGATTGTTGCCCTCGAAGGCGTCGATGGCGATGGTCCTGTCGCCCATCTCGTCGCGCAGCCGGGTCACTTCGAGGATCTCGACCGCTTGGCCGGTGAACAGCCCGCGCCCATCCTTGTTGAACAGTTCGGCGTCGATGCCCGCCGCCTCGAACTCGCGCAGGTGTTGCTGGGAGAGACCCTCGTTGGGCGTCAGCAGCAGGATGCGGTTCAGTTCCCGGCGTCGCCCGTGCGTCTTCAACGCGTGCTGGTACTGCAGAATGTTGGCGTGCATCAAGAGCGTCTTGCCGCTACCGGTGGCGCTCCAGTAGGCCAGCTTGTTGAGTTGCGACCAGGCTTCGGCGGCTTCGTCGAAGGGCATAATCTGGTCAGCCTCCGGCTTGTCGGCGTTGTAGATGGCGATCTGCGCGTTCAGCGCGGCAAGCAGCACCTGGGGATCGCGAAAGTAACGGTCGAGATAAATCTCGGTGAACAGGAGGGTGAGGTACTGGAAGTACTTCCAGACGATCGGCCGCTCGCCGTGCGTGAGACGCCGCTCGTTCAGCCGCTGCGTGTGCCTGACGATGTTCTGGTCGTATTCGAGCAACAGCTCGGTTGGCAGTTGCGTCAGGTTGAAGAGCTGCGCCGTGAGTGCGTGGTGAAAGTGGTGGACCTGGTTCTCATCGAGACCTTCCAGGCTTTCGTGGCGCAGGTGTTCGGCCAGTTCCTCGAAGTGCTTGACGTTGAACAGCGACAGCAACCACTGATTCAGCAC
>CAZBSB010000270.1:0-2867 GCA_964494535.1 uncultured Rhodospirillales bacterium | reverse complement strand
GGCACTGATTCGAAAGCTCGCGCCGTGAGCTTCACCACACCGTGGGCGCTGCTATTGCTGCTGGCACTGCCGCTGGCCGCCTTCATCGGCTGGCCGCGCCGCCGGTTTCAGCGCGCCCGCAGTTGGACCAGCCTGATCCTGCGCCTGCTCATTCTGACGCTGGTCACGCTGGCGCTGGCCGGGGCTTCGCTGGTGCGCGCCAGCGACCAGTTGGCGGTCGTCTTTCTGCTGGATCGCTCGGACAGCATGGACGAAGCGGCCCGCCAGGCGCAGGAAGCATGGGTGCGCGAGGCGCTGGCCGCCCTGCCACCCGGCGACGAGGCGGCGGTGGTCGCGTTTGGGGCGAACGCGCTGGTCGAGAGGCCGATGAGCGCCGCCAGCGACCTGGCCCCGCTGCGCTCGACGCCGATCAGCGGCAATACGGACCTCGAAGAAGCGATCAGCCTCGGTCTGGCACTGTTCCCCGAAGGCGCGGCCCGGCGCATGGTTGTGCTGAGTGACGGGGTGCAAACGGTGGGCGACGCCAGCGCCGCCGCCCGGCGGGCCGCCGCCAACGGCGTGCAGATTGATGTGGTGCCGCTCACGCGCAGCCCCGGCCCCGAACTGCTGGTGACCCGCGTGGACGCGCCGGAACAGGTCGCCAGCGGCCAGCAGTTCGACCTCGGCGCCACCGTTCATGCCAACGCCGAAACGACCGCCATGCTCACGGTGACCGCCAGCGGGCAAACCATCCGGCGCGAGGAAGTCGAACTGCGGCCGGGGGACAACATTTTCTCACTTGGGATGACGGCTGGAGAGGCTGGCTTCCGCGATTTTCAGGTGCGCGTGGAGAACGCTGCGGCCGATACGGTTCTGGCCAACAACGCGCTGGCCGCCTTCAGCCGCGTGACGGGCGCGCCGAACGTGCTGCTCGTGCGCCCGGAAAGCGAGGATGTGCGGGCGCTGGCGGCAGGCCTGACCGAGCTCGGCTACACCGTCAACGAAACTGGCCCGTCCGGCCTGCCGGGCAGCCTGGCCGCGCTCGAAGCGTACGATGCCGTGATACTGGCCAATGTGCCGGCTACCGGCCTTTCCACCAGCCGCATGGAAACGCTCAATCAGTATGTGCGCGACCTCGGCGGCGGGCTGGTCGTCATCGGCGGGCCAGATGCCTATGGGCCGGGCGGCTATTTCCAGACGCCGCTCGAAGACGCGCTGCCGGTCGAGAGCCGCATCCAGGATCAGCAGCGCCTGCCGCAGCTGACCATCGCCTACGTGATTGACCGCTCGGGCAGTATGTCCGCCATCGGGCCGAGCGGCGTCGAGAACCTCGAATTGGCCAAGGAAGCCATCATCCGCTCGATTGACTTTCTGCAGCCGACCGACCGCGCGGGCGTCGTTTCGTTTGATACGGGCGGCGAGTGGATCGCCGAGGTGCAGCCCGTTCTGAACCGAATGAACCTGCAATCGCTGGTCGCGGGTCTGCGGGCGGGCGGCGGCACGGATATTTTGGCGGGTATGCGGCAGGCGGCCGAGTCGCTGAGGCAGGACCCATCGCCGCGCAAGCATATCATCCTGCTCACCGACGGCGGCGCGCCAGACACGGGACTGCTGGAACTCACGCGCGACCTGCACGATAGCAATGACATCACGACCAGCGTGATCGCCATCGGCGCGGGAGCGGCGGCGTTTCTCGATAACATGGCCGAAGCGGGCGGCGGTAACTATCACGCCGTGACCGACGTCGAAACCATCCCGTCCATCTTCACGCAGGAAACGGTGCTGGCTACGCGCTCATACATCATCGAGGACGAGTTCACGCCGAGTATTTTTCAGAACAGCCCGATCCTGGGCGACATTACCTCCGCACCACCGCTGCTCGGCTACGTTGCCACCACGCCGCGCCAGACGGCGCAGGTCGTGTTACGGGGTGACGCGCCCTACTTCGACCCGATCCTCGCTCAATGGCAGTACGGGCTGGGCCGGGCTGTCGCTTTCACCAGCGACGCGACCGGGCGCTGGGCGGCCAACTGGCTGGACTGGGACGAGTTCCCGCGCTTCTGGGGGCAGGCCGTTGAATGGAGCATTACCGAAAGCGCCTCGGACCACATCGAAGCGTTCGTGACCATGCAGGGCGAACAGGCGGCGCTGAGCGCGATGACAGCGGCGGCTTCCTGAACGGGCTGGCGCTGACGGCGCGCGTCGTTGCGCCCGACGGAAGCGCCTTCGACGTTCCGGTGCGGCAAACCGCGCCCGGCCGCTACGAGGGCGCATTCACGCCAGCCCGCGAGGGGGCATATCTCGTGCGCCTGGTGGGCACGGCGGATGGCGGCACGGCGGTCAGCGAAACGCTCGGCTGGGTGATGAGCTATTCGCCCGAATACGCCCCCGGCAACCAATCCGGCGGCGAGGCGCTGATGGACGCCGCCGTGCTGACTGGCGGCCGTGACCTGACCAGCCAGCCGGGCGAAGCCTTCGCGCATACGCTGCAATCGCGGCCGGCCATTAACCCGCTGAGCCTCGAACTGCTGCTGATCGCTGTTCTGCTCGTGCCGCTCGATGTGGCGGTGCGCCGCCTGCTGATCACCCGCAGCGACCTGGCCCGCGCGCGCGCCCGCCTTGGTTTCCGCCGCGCCGCGTCTGCCGCGCCCAGCAGCGAGCAGATGCAGTCGCTGAAAGACGCCAAGGCGCGCACCCGCCAAAACACGACGGCGGATTCCGGGCCAACGCCAGTCATGCCCGCCGCGCCGCCGATGGCCCCGTCCACGCCGCCACCCGCGCCCATACCGGCCAGCCCCGCACCGAAACCGACGCCCGCCCCCACGCCGCAGCCTGCAGCGCCGCCATCACCTGCCAGCAGCGGCGGCAATCTGGCGGGCGAACTGCTG
>CAZBSB010000269.1:0-2880 GCA_964494535.1 uncultured Rhodospirillales bacterium | reverse complement strand
TCCGGCACAAAACGCACTTGCGCCGTAACGTCTCCAGCGGTGGCGCCCTGCGTGCCATAGCTAAGCTGCGGCACCTGGCTGTCGAGCGTCAGTTGCGCGTTATGGCCATTCTGCCAGGTTAGGCTGAAGGGCAGGGCGAGCTGCCACGCCGTTGCTTGGAAATGAAGCGCGCCGTCGCGCAGCTGCAGGGCTTGCAGGGGAATTTGTTGGGGCTGCAGCCACAGCGGCGGCGCGACGGGTGCGGCAGTTGGCGGCGATGGCGTCGGCGCGGTAGTCTGCCAAGCCGGCAGGCGCCAGCCTTCTGGCGTTTCCTGCAAGGATAATGTCAATCCGTTCAGCTGCAAATCGCGTAATTGGCCGTGCCAGAGTTCCGGCAGGGAATAGGCCAGCGTGACATCGGTCAAGAGGACAGGCGCCGTCGCGCCGCCCAGGCGGATATCGCGCAGCCGGCTGCCGGTTAAGCCAAGTTCAGCCAGGGTGAAGCTAATGTCCTGACCGGTGGTTTGCTGCAGCATGTCATGCAATTGCTTCGACGCGAAATCGCGCCAAGGCAACAGCAGCAAACTCATCGGCAGCAGCGTGAAAAGAATTAGAATGACGGCGAGATATTTTGTGCGACGGCGCATCGTCAGTCGCGCAGCACCTGAGTGACCAATTTGGTGCCCAACGCCTCTTTCTCATCTACCGTGCGCGGCATTGTGGAGGGCGTATCCATTACCTGGTTGAACAAACGGTCTTCACCGGTCATGCGTAGAAAGTGCGCGCGCAGTTTTTCCACACGGTCCTTCAGCGCTGGATCCATCGTTTTAACATAGACATCGGCATATTGCGGGCGGCTCAAAACCAGCGCCGCCGCCGGATCGATTTTCATGAGAAAGCGGCGTTCGCCGCCGACAAAAGCCAAAAGACATTCGGCGGCGCAATAATCATGGTAGGTATCGGCGTGAAAAGCGCGGATAAGGCGGCCAGTCAGAATGGCTTCGTCTTCTTCGCCGGAGCCAAGATCCAGAACCACGGCCAGTTGCTTGCCGGTTTTCTTTGCGACTTCAAGCGTGTTGCCCAATTTGAGAGCATCGCCCTTCATCAGCGCGCCTTTGAATTTGATGAAAGCGGTTTTTTGATTGGCAGCCGGCGGATTATATTCAACTTCCGCGCCATGCGCGGCCAGAGGCAACATAGCCGCGACCCCAAGACAGAAACCTAATAAACGTTGCATCTAAACCTCCGTGGCCTTGAACCGCGCGTGACCAACGGCCGAGTAATAGCACAGGGCGGACGCATCCTGTCCATGAAACAATTTGCTTAACTATTTGACGGTGTTAAAGATATGTCTGGCTGCTAATCTGATCGGAGAACGCCATGTCTTTCGGACCACCCTTAATTATTAAACACGATGATCCGCCCAAACCATGGACGCGCCGCGATAGCTGGGCGCTGGCGGCTTATGTGCTCTGTTCCGCCGCAAACATTAGCGCAGCGCTTTATGCGGCACAGCACGCGCAGCCTCAACCGCCCGCTACGGCCACTCAACCAGCGGTTACGCAGCAGGTATCCCATCCGCGCTAGGGTGCGTTACCTCAAAAACATCCGATAGGCGGCGTTGCTGGTTTCCTCGGTATAGGGGTAGTCTAGCTGCTTGAGGAAGCGGTGTAGAGCGGACTTGTCCTTGACCGGCACCTGCAGCCCCACCAGGACACGGCCATAATCCGCGCCGTGATTGCGGTAATGAAACAGGCTGATATTCCAGCGCCCGCCGATGGCGGTGAGGAATTTCCGTAAGGCACCCGGGCGCTCCGGAAATTCGAAGCGATACAGCACCTCGTCAGCGGCCTGCGCCCGGCCACCAACCATATGGCGGATATGCAGTTTGGCCATCTCGTTATCGTGCAGGTCAATCGTTTCAATGCCGTGCTGGCGCAGATTGCGGAACAGTTCCAGCACCTCGGCACGGTTCTGGATGGTGGCGCCGACGAAGACATGCGCCTGCGCGTTGTCGGTATAGCGGTAATTGAACTCCGTGATCGCCCGCTGCCCCAGCAATTCCAGAAAAGTGCGGAAACTGCCCGGATGTTCCGGAATGGTGGCGGCAAAAACTGCTTCGCGCTGCTCGCCCAGCTCCGCGCGCTCGGCGACGAAGCGCAGCCGGTCGAAATTCATATTAGCGCCGCAGGCGATGGCGGCGAAAGTCTGGCCCGGCTTTTTCTGCCGCGCCGCATAGGCTTTCAGCCCGGCGATGGCCAGCGCGCCCGCCGGCTCCAGGATGGCGCGGGTATCCTCGAACACGTCTTTCAGTGCGGCGCAGGTCGCGTCCGTATCACACAGCACCACTTCGTCCACATATTGCTGCGCCAAGCGGAAACTTTCCTTGCCCGGTTGCTTCACTGCCACGCCGTCGGCAAACAACCCGACCTGCGGCAGCGTCACGCGCCGGCCGGCCTTCAGCGAGTCATGCATCGAGGCCGCGTCCACCGGCTCCACACCGATGATTTTAATCTCCGGCCGCAGTCGCTTCACATAGGCTGCGATGCCGCCAATCAAGCCGCCGCCGCCCACCGCGACGAAAATGGCATCGAGTTTCCCTTGATGCTGGCGCAGGATTTCCATGGCGATGGTGCCTTGGCCGGCGATGACGTCCGGGTCGTCATAAGGATGCACGAAGGTGAGCTTTTCCGCCTTGGCGCGGCGTTGCGCTTCGGCATAGGCATCATCAAAAGTCGCGCCATGCAACACCACTTTGCCGCCGCGCCGTTTCACCGCTTCCACCTTGATGGGCGGCGTGGTGACCGGCATGACGATCACGGCCGTGGTGCCCAGCTTCTGCGCCGACAGCGCCACGCCCTGCGCGTGGTTGCCGGCGCTGGCGCAGATCACGCCGCGCTG
>CAZBSB010000268.1:0-2881 GCA_964494535.1 uncultured Rhodospirillales bacterium | reverse complement strand
CAAATTTCGTTTAGATTTTCACCGGAATATTGTTTTCGTAAGTTGTTCAATTTCTTTAGTAAAAGGGCTTGTAGTTCTTTTACTTGTTTTGGACTTAGTTCCTCATCTTCATCATCATAATCTTCTGGATTTCGTCTGAATGATTTCTTATTAACTTTACGTTTCGCAACTTGCTTACTAATTCGTTTTGAAACTTTTTTCTTAGGTTTTTTAATCATTTTTATTCCTCATTCACTATAAGAAATCCAGAGCTAATCAAAATTTCTTTAGTTTTATCAAATTCTATTGAAATTGAAAGACTATCTTTCAATTTCAATTCGATTTTTATATCGTCACCGAATATTTCTTCTTTGTCGTGTAATTGAACTGGATATTTTGCAAGAATTTCATTGTTTTGTCGAAGAATGATTTCTGCACCACAATCACCTAAAGGTTCGCTCGTTTTCAAACTCAAACTCCAGAATAAATTACAATTAAGTTTTGTCTTACCTTTTGAATATATTAAATTATTATTTTGTACTTCGAAAAATATACTAGGAGTAATTAGTGAAAAATTTCCTAATGTATTTAAAGTAGTATTATTTGTAAAATATATTCCGCTTTTTAGTTTCATAGTTTTTTAACTAGTTCTACTTTGAAGTTCGAAGTGTCAAATCCTAATAGTTTATTAGTTATTGATTTAAATTTTTCTAAATTTGCAAGTCCCCATTGTTCCATTGCTAAAGATTTAGAAGCAATCCCACTTGCAAAAAATTTCATTAACTCAAAAATAAATAACGCATCTTCTTTTGTTTTCATTAAGCTTTTAGCTTTGTTTTCATTAGATATACAATCACCTAAAAGCCTAAATTCCAAAGGAGCAGTTTTTAAACTATTACCTCCGTTATAATCAGGTTTAGTATTATCCGCTCCTAAATTAAAAGCATAATCAAATGCTTTCTGTTCATCATAAATTACCAAATTACAATTAGTAATTATATAACCACGTTCTTTCGAACCAGTTACAATTCCTTTACTAGAATTTTCTGATTTCGTTTCTTTTTTAGGCTTAGTTAAAAACCAGGCTCCTGCACCTAGTAATACTAATGGTAAAATTCCAGTTTTCATGATTAAATATCTCTAGCACCAACAGTTTGTTTTTTATGTTCTTTAGCGCGTTCGATTGCACGATCAAGTAATTTTCTTACTTCGTCAGATAATCCTTCAGCTAGATCTCCACTTGAACGCATTCCTTTTGAAGCAATATATGCTTTTACTTTGGAATTAATTACTAATACTTCACCTGGATTACATCGTTTTGATTTTGTTTTCAGCATGTTTGTTTTCTTTAACTTTCTAGAATCAATCTCGCGTTTTGAATAATTATTTTTTCAGTAGGTCTTTTCAAATCAATATTTTTAACTTGTATTAAAAAACTGTCTTTTGAATTAATTGGAATTAAAGTATTTCCAAAATTCTGAACTTCTTTTAATTCACTATATCCATTGACTCTCGTAGAATCAATTATTTTTTTATTTTGAAGAATTCGAAAAGATAATGAAATTTTTTCTTTTGAAGTTACAAGTATTTCCCATTTTAAATTAACTAATGTATTTGGCTTACATTTCAAAATATTCAGTTCATTTTTATTTACTGAAAAATACTTATTGATTTCTAATACTTTAAAATTTTCTTGTAAAGTAATAAAATCTAGTCCGTCATTTAAATCTATTTCTTTATCTCCTATAAATTCAATTCCTGCAAAAAAATCTTTATTATTTTCAAAAAATTGTCTTCTTCTCATAATTTATTTTTTCATTAAAAACATTCCACCAATTGCGGCAATAGCCATCACACTAACTAAATTGTTTTCTGATTTTGAAGTGCTTGATTTAGTTTTCATTTTCAACTCACCCGAAACACCTACTGGCATAAATGGTTTAGGTGGTTTGAAATCTCCAAAAATAGAAGCGCTTGACTTCATATTCGAAACTTTATTATCAATTGCGCCTTTTCTATTTTCAAAATCCTTAAATCCGGCTTTTTTAGCTTTCAAAAGAATTTCATTTTTGAATTCACCATTTGGTATATCTAAATATCTAAGTTTTTTCCATTCATCAGAAGAACTTAAAACGGCAGATAAGTTTTTAGTCCACATTGAATTTAATTTAGAATCATTTACAACAGCCGCAAATTGAGAATCATCATTTATGTAACAACAATAAATACTATTCATTACAGCATGTTGAGTATCACGAATATTTTTCAATGCTTGAGATGGAATGCTATCTTTTAAATTAATATTTTTAGAACTAAATTCTAACTGATCTAATTTAGTTATTAACTTTTTTTCTTTAAATTTACCATTAAAAAATTTATTTGAGATGAAATCTCGAAATCTATTAAAATGTCCGAATGGATCTGTAGTAATTGGAATTTTTATATAGTCGTTGTATTTTGATTTTTTGCAATCTAATTGTCCGGAAACTTCTGCCGAACATAAAAATTTATCGGTATTTATTTCTCCAGTTTGAAATCCAGACCATCCTTTAATTAAAGATAACTCTGAATATTTTAACATGTTGTAAATATTTGTTTCCCAAGCAGTTGACAATAAATCAGGAGTAATGGAAAATAGTACAGTTGATGGTTTTTGAATTTGTTCAAATAAAGAAATACATAAATTTCTTACAGTTGGATAAAAATCTCCAACATCCGAAATACCTCCTCCACCTGAACCCGGCGGAATAGTTAAAAGTCGAATTGCACTGTTGATATCAAGTGTTCCGGGAATAAAACCAATTCCTCCAGATTTTTTACTTGAAATATTAAAAGCTCTTGTTAAAATATTATCTGGAGATTCATTTTTTTCTCTAATTACATTGAAATCATCAAAATCTTC
>CAZBSB010000267.1:0-2893 GCA_964494535.1 uncultured Rhodospirillales bacterium | reverse complement strand
CCAGTTTCTCCGTGGCGATTGCGGATTTCAGCGCCTTGTCGCCCAGCCGGCTCACCCGGCGCGTCAACCGCCGCGCGCAATCAGCAAATTCCGGCGCCCCCAGCGTGGTGATCAGGAAGATTTCCTTGCTGCCGGGCGCGCCAGAGAGTTGCGGCAACGCCTCAGGCTGCAGCGCGCCCACCACCAGCGGCAAATGCCGCAAGCGCCAGCGTTTGGCGTCGTTATGATAGTCGGCAGCGACGTCTGAGATGACGGCCTCATGCAGGAAACGCAACGTCGGCGCCGGTTGCGCCGCGAAGGGATGCGCTGACGGCAGCAAAGACGTGGCAGAGTTAGGCGCCGCCAGCATAACGCCCTCAGCGCGACAGACAGTTCACGGCGAAGAAGCAGGATGGCCCACCCTCCCCGCGCTGCGGCACATGGGAGGCGTGGACGGTGCCGGTACCGGTGCCACCATTCATCAACACAATCTGTCCGGCCTGCGGGCGCACCTTCGCCGCCGTTAGTTCGTTGCCACTTTCTAGCACGTTACCGCGGCCGTCATTTGGAACCATTTCTGTCACCCGATTGGGCACCATATGCATGGGAAAGCTGCTGCGGATGGCGTAGACCCGCGTGATATGACCATCCGGAATGCTCACAGCATCACGGTGCCAGACGCCGGCGAATTTGTAACGACCATGCCCCATCTGATCATCCTGCTCACGGATATGCTCGCGATGCAGCAGGACATTGGAATGTTTCTGTGCGCCGAACCACTGTTCATCTTTTGCGATAATCTCCTGTGCCAGCCCCGCCCAGAGCGGCAACAGACCGTCGCGGGCAATTTCTTCACGGATTGCACGGCTCTTGGTGCCGGCAACCTTACCAATCTGCTCAGCACAGACGGCGAAACTCACCCCTGGCGCCAGGCAATCAACATCCAGTTGAATATCCGGCGCTTCACGGCGACCGGACAGCTTAGGCAGCAGTTCCGGCTTCACCTGTCCAACAACCAGCGGCAAGTGGTTCACGCGCCAGGCGGCGGGGTCGCGCGCAAAATCCGTCGTCACCGGCTGCATGATTTTATCCGCAACGAAATCAATCCCAGACGCCGGCTGGCTGACCGCGCCGAACGGATTCGTCCGCAAAGACGGAAAGAAATATGCGGCGAATTCCGGCAGCTTGATCATGCGCAATCTTTCAATTCTTCAAGAGCTGGCAATGCCCGCACCTTACCAGCAAATCAGGCAACTAATGCCGCAAAAATCCGTGCCAATCGGCGGTCACACGCCGCCCTAGAGCGTGCATTGGATGGCAGCGAAAAAAGAGGGCATGGTGCGGCTGGGCGGCGTGGAACCATGAGCCGTGCCGTATTTATCGCCGCCATTGATCAGCACAATAGCGCCCGCTGCCGGCGAAATGGCGTTCTCGGTCAAGAACTTAACCGTCGCTGCGTCCTTGAAGAAGCCCTGTTCGTCATTGAGCATACCGTCGGTCAGCCGATTGGGCACCATTTGCATAGGCTGTACAGTGCGAAAGGCATAAAGCCGAGAGACGCTACCATTCGGCTCCGTCGTCATATCGCGGTGCCAAACACCGGCATATTGGTAGCGCCCATGCCCTTGATCCTCGCCCATCGGCGGCCGCATGGTTTCGCGGTGCAGGACATAGCCAATCTCACTTGGTTTGCCGAACCACGCCTCATCCTGCTTCACGATGGCCTGCACCACGTTTGCCCAGAGCTGCGGCCACGGGCCTTGCAGCAGCGTCTTTTGTTGCTCTGGACTGGCCGTGCTGGTCTCAATCTTATGAGCGATTTCCTTCGCGCAATGCGTGAAATCCGAGCGCAGCAGAGCACCGCGCAGCATGATTTCCGGGTCTTCGGCTTTGCCGGTCAGCGCGGTCATCACTTCCGGCCGCAGCCAACCGACGACGAGCGGCAAATGTCTGGTGTGCCAACCGCTTTTATCGTAACGATAAATATCCTGTACCGGCTGCATCACCGCCGGCGCGGCAAAATCCACAACCGGCTGCGCCAGCGCCGCGAAGGGCGGCGCATTAAAGCCGGCAAAGAACCGGGCGGCGAAAGCAGGCATTTTGAACATCGGGCGAGCCAAAACCGAAAGTGGCTATTCGTTGCCCTGACTTTACCTTAGAATCGCGCAAATAAATCAGGCGAATCATCGGAGTAAAGGTTAATGCCGGCTAAGGGTAAAAAAGTGGCCGTTCTGCTGGGTGGCTGGTCGGCGGAACGCGAAGTTTCGCTCGTCTCCGGCGCCGCAATTTGCAAGGCGCTGGAGGAGCGCGGCCACCAGGTCATTCCGGTGGATGTGCAGCGCGACTTGCCCGGCTTGCTGCAGGCGTTGACGATGAATCCACTGGGGCGGCCGGACGTTATTTTCAATGCGCTGCACGGCCGCGGCGGCGAGGATGGCTGCATCCAGGGCGTGCTGGAATTTTTGGGCATTCCTTATACGCATTCCGGCGTCCTGGCCTCCGCCGTCGCCATGGACAAGCCGACGGCGAAGCTGGTGGTCGCAGCTGCGGGCGTGCGTTGCGCGCCTGGCGTCGTGGTGCATCGCCAAACCATCGTAAGCAAGGGCTATCCGCTGCCGCCGCCGTTCGTCATCAAGCCGGTCAATGAGGGGTCGAGCGTCGGCGTCCGCATCGTGCAAAATGGCGATAATCTGGCGCATATCGAGGAGGATAGCTGGGTCTATGGCGATGCGGTGCTGGTGGAGCGTTATATTCCCGGCCGCGAATTGACGGTCGGCCTGATGGGCACCTTGCAAGCCGTGCAGGCCATGGCGGTGACGGAACTGCGCCCGAAGGTGGAGTTTTATGATTATCAGGCCAAATATACCGATGGCGTGACCGAACACCTGGTGCCGGCACCGATTCCGCCGGAAGT
>CAZBSB010000266.1:0-2911 GCA_964494535.1 uncultured Rhodospirillales bacterium | reverse complement strand
TGTAATTCCCTGCCGCGCCCAATGCGGCGGCGCGCTTTTTGTTTGATATCAACCTGTAAAATGAGGTATTTTGCTCTGCGCAGGTGCTGTGTAAGACATATTGGAGGGAATTTCTTAATGAGTGATGGTAAGTCGCACAGTGTTCAGGATGTTTTTCTCAATTATCTTCGCAAAAACAAAACGCCGGTGACGGTTTTTCTGGTCAATGGCGTCAAGCTCCAAGGTGTCGTGACCTGGTTTGACAATTTTTCGCTGCTGCTGCGCCGCGATTCGCACGCGCAGCTGGTCTATAAGCACGCCATTTCCACCGTGATGCCCTCCGTGCCCGTGCAGCTGTTCGAGCCGGCGGTCGAAAACGAGCCGGCGGCGACCGCGCTCGTCTGATGACGGCATGAGCGGTAACCGCGCCCTGGTCGTCAAGCCGTTGTTGCCGGGCGTCTCCCAGCCGCGAATGCCTGAAGCCGCTCTGGCGGAAGCCTGCGGTCTGACCGAAGCGATTGGCCTCACGATAGCAGGCAGCCATGTCGCGCGCCTCAGTAAGCCGTCGCCTGGGCAGTTGCTGGGAGCGGGTTGGGTGGAGAAAATTGGCGTCGCCGTGACGGCGGACGCGATAGACCTTGTAGTCATAGATCACGCGCTCACGCCCATTCAGCAGCGTAACTTAGAGCGCGCCTGGCAGACCAAAGTTATTGACCGCACGGGTCTGATTTTAGAAATTTTCGGCGCCCGCGCCCGCACGGCGGAAGGGCAGCTGCAGGTGGAACTGGCGGCGCTGACCTATCAGCGGTCGCGGCTGGTGCGTTCCTGGACGCACCTTGAGCGCCAGCGCGGCGGCTTCGGCTTTCTTGGCGGCCCTGGTGAATCGCAGTTGGAGATGGATCGGCGTCTAATTGACCAGCGCATCGTGAAGATCAAAGCCGCGCTCAAGGAGGTGCGCCGCACACGTGGGTTGCAGCGCACAGCGCGCGATAAGGCGGAACTGCCGACTGTCGCGCTGGTCGGTTACACCAACGCCGGCAAATCCACCTTATTCAATCGCCTCACGGCGGCGGATGTGCTGGCAAAAGACATGCTCTTCGCCACGCTTGACCCGACGATGCGTAAACTCGAATTGCCATCAGGACGGCAAGTGATGCTGTCTGACACCGTGGGCTTCATAGCTGATCTGCCGACGCAGATGATCGAAGCGTTTCGTGCGACGCTGGAAGAAGTGACGGAAGCGGATGTCATTTTGCATGTGCGCGACATCGCGCACCCGGATACGCGCGCGCAGCAGCGCGATGTCGAGCAGGTGCTGGGCGAACTCGGCATCGGTGCCGACGATGCGCGTTTGATCGAAGTGCGGAACAAAATTGATTTGCTGGACGCGGATGACCGCCGGTTGCTGCAGGATGAATCGCGCCGGCAAAACGCGCAGACGGGGCAAGCGGACGATTTGGCCGAAGTGGCGCATCATGGCCGCGGTGGCATTGTCGCCGTTTCCGCGCAGAGCGGCGAGGGCATGGCGGAGCTGCTGCAGCAGATTGAGAAGGTGTTGGGCACGGCCGAGACAATAGTGACTGTCAAGATACCTTTTGCGGAAGGCGCGGCGCTCGCCTGGGTTTATGCCCATGCGCGAATTATCGCGGAAAAAGACGGCAAAACCGCCAAAGAGTTGAAAATCGCGCTGAGCGTGGCCGATTTTGGCCGTTTTCGCCATAAATTCCTGTGAATTACCGCAAAAACCCTTGGCCAGCGCGCTGAAAAGTGGCAACCATTATTACGCTACTTTTGCATTTCCCGAATCAATCCACAGCGAACGAGGAATAAAATGGCCACCAAGAAAAGCACCAAAGCGGCGGAAGGCGTCGTGCGCCCGGTCAAGGAATCCCTGACCAAATCCGCACTCATCACGATGATCGCTGAACAGAACGAAATCAGCCGCAAGCAAGCCGCTGGAGTCTGGGCGACGCTGGAAGGCGTGATGCTCGGTTCCGTGCATCCCAAGGGTGTTGGTGAGTTCACCATGCCTGGCCTGATGAAGGTCACGCTGCGTAAAGTTCCCGCCCGCAAGGCCGGCACGCTCGTGCGTAATCCCGCCACCGGCGAAATGGTACCAGCGCCCGCCAAACCGGCCAGCGTCCGCGTCAAAATCCGCGCTTTGGCGAAGCTGAAGAAGGCTGCTGTGGCCTAATCGGCCGCGATTGTGCTTATTTGAGTAAGAAAAGGGTCTGCCGCAGGCGGGCCCTTTTTTGTTATTTCTGTGGCAAGGGCATCTGTAAGTGCGTCAAATAATTTTCCTTAAACTATTGCGTGAGCAACGAATGAGAGGACTATTCGGTAACATGGCACTTGTGATTACTGGGGCGATCCTTGGTGCGATGTTTGTAGTGAATGTTGTACCGCTATGGAGCAATACATATCAAACTAAACAAACAACAAATGTAATAAGTACTCGTCAATCGCAAATAGAATACAGTTATTTAGAAATAAGTGACGTAGAGGATCTGCCTCACGCACTTTTTGAGCAAGTTGCAGATTCAGATGGAAGAATGGCAAATCCAGGAGAAAATTGGAATCCTATTGACGTTACATCTTCAACTAGCCCGCCGCAGAGACGTCTATTATGGGCGACCAGCATCGAATATGGCAGTTTGTACATTGTTGCTTTTGAAGTAGGCGGTTATGTTAGATACAGAAAAGTGGTTGTTGCCGAATACGACGGCAAGCTAGCTACCGTAATCTGGCAATACGAAACTAAGCACTAATGAAACTTACGCACAAAGCTCACACGAACCACATGCACCCCTGAGCAGGTATGTCTTGGCTCAATTCATACTAATTGCTGAAAGCTTGGCGCTTCTAGTCTCAGCCCGCGCTTTGCTGGGCTTCGGTTTCGTCGGTTTTGCGCGCCAGGGCGTGGATGTGATCT
>CAZBSB010000265.1:0-2912 GCA_964494535.1 uncultured Rhodospirillales bacterium | reverse complement strand
CGTCGTCACGCACGTATCGTAGGCGAGAGAGAAGAGAAAGGAGAAAGGAGTAAGGAGATAAGGGCTGGCGCCGGGGTTGCCCCCTGGGCGCTGGGAACTGGGCCCTGGGAACTTTCACTACCTCGCAAGCTGGTTACCCGCATTCGCGACGCGTCCCCGAGCGGCGTTGCGCGAGACTGGGACCATGGGTGAACAGCTCGCCATCGGTATCGATATCGGCGGCACCGGGACCAAGCACGCGCTCGTCAATCTCGCCACCGGCGAACTCGTGACCGAACGCGTCAAGCGCCCCACGCCGCAACCCGCCACCCCCGAGGCGCTCGGCGAGATCGTCGCCGAGGCCGTCGCCGGTTATGCGGACCACGAAATCACCGCCGTCGGTGTCGGCTTCCCCGCCGTCGTCTCCCGCGGCTGCGCCCTCACCGCCGTCAACATCGCCCCCCAGTGGCGCTACATGGATGTCGAGGAAGTCTTCAGCAAGGCCATCGACCGCAAGGTCGTCGTCATCAACGACGGCGACGCCGCCGGCCTCGCCGAGGTGCGCTACGGCGCCGGCGCGGGAGTGAAGGGCAAGGTCGTCGTCGTCACGCTGGGCACCGGCGTCGGCACCAGCCTCTTCCTCGATGGCCGCCTCATCCCGAACATGGAGCTCGGCCGCCTCCAGGTCCGCGGCAAGCCCGCCGGCGAACGCGCCGCCAACTCCGTCCGCAAGCGCCGCAAGCTCTCATGGTCCGCCTGGGCGCGCGATGTCGAACTGTTCGTGCGCGAGCTCGATATCGCCTGCTGGCCCGAGCTCATCATCATGGGCGGCGGCGTCAGCAAGGATGCCCACGCCTGGCTCCCGTACATCACCTGCCGCCCCGCCATCACCCCGGCCCGCTTCCGCAACGATGCCGGCATCGTGGGCGCCGCCCTCTACGCCGCCGAACACACCGACCGCACGCGCTAGCCGTCCACCGTCGCCAGCAGCACCGGCGCCCCGCGCGTAATCGCGATCCAGTAGGTCCGCCCGCGTTCGAACGTCGTGAAGTCGCTCGCGCGCGGCGGGCCGGCGCTCCCCGTGAAGTACGCCCGCCAGACCCTGTTCGTCGCGTCCCAGGTGTAGATCACCGCCACTCGCGGCGTCAGGTCCACGCCGCCCGTCGCCGTCTGCGTCAGTACCGAGGCCACGGAAACCGCCTGCGGCCCCATCCATGTGATCAGCGTCCATTCAAAGCGCAGCGTGTAGACCACCGGCGCGCCCGATGGGGGCGGGAGCGGGGTATTGCCGCCCGTGCCGGGGCCCGGGTCCACCGTGCCCCCGCCGCCGCCCGTGCTCGCCGTGTAGGTGAAGTTCACCGCCACGTCGCTCTGCCCGTTCGGTGAGGTCACCACCACCACCGTCGGGCCCGCCACGTTCGAGGGCGAGACCACCGTGATGCTCGTATCCCCCGTGACCGTGCACGAAACCGCCTTGATCGCGCCGAAGGTCACCCCGTCCGGGCAGGCCACGCCCGTGAACCCGACCCCCGTGATCGTGATCGTCGTGCCGCCCGTGGTCGGCCCCGTATTGGGCTCGATCTTCGTCACGATCGGGCTCGCGGCCTTGTAGGTGAACACCCCTTCCGGCGCCACCGGGCTCGTGTTCACCGTCGTCGTCACCCGCACATCCACCGGGCCCGGCAACCCGATCGGCGGCGTCAGCACCGTCAGCTGCGTCTCGCTCTGCCGCGAAACGGCCAGCGCCGGGATCGTCCCGAACGACACCGTCGGCACCGCCGTGGTCGCCGCCCCGAACCCCGTCCCCGTGATGATCACGATCTCGCCGCCCGTCGATTTCCCTTCCTTCGGGTTCAGGTTGGTCACGATCGGGCCATCGGTGTACGTGTACAGCGTCACCGTCTGCACCTGCGGCGTCGTGCCCGAAGGCGTCGTCACCGTCACTTCAACCCCGAGCGGCCCCGTCGCCTTCGGCACCTTCACCAGGAGCTGCGTCGAATCCACGAACGTCACATCCGCGAGCGGCACCACCGTCGCCGCGAACGCCACGATCGAGGTCGAGGTGAAGTTGTACCCCTTCACCTGGATCACGTTCCCGCCGGCCACCGGCCCCGCGTTCGGCTTGAGCTGCGTGATCCCCGGCGAGGAGTACGAGAACTGCGTGTTCGCCGTCACCGGGCTGGTCACGCCCGCCACCGTCACCGTCACGGCCACGGTGCCGCCACCGGCCGGCGAAACCGCCGTCAGCTCCGTCGCCGAGATCACGTCCACCGTCGGCGAGGACATCGCACCGAACGAGACGGTCGCGCCGGGCGCGAAGTTGAACCCCCGGATCGTCACCACGGTGCCCCCCGCGGGCGGGCCGCTCGGCGGCGAAAGGCTGTTGATCGATGGCCCCGAGGCGTACGTGAAGTTCGCCAGCGTCGAGAACGGCGAGCTGCCGTTCGTGGGGTGCGTGACCGTCACCTGGGCCGTCCCCAGGCCCGGCGGCGAACTCACCCGGATCTCCGTATCGCTGATCACCGCGCAGGTGGCCGCGTTCGTCGCGCCGAACTTCACGGCGTTGGTCGGCCCCGGCCCGCACTGGATGCCGCCGAAGCCCGTCCCCGTGATCACCACCTCCGTGCCGCCCTGCGCCGGCCCCGCGTTCGGCGTGAGCGCCAGCACCTGCGGCCCGCCGAAGTAGGTGAAGACCGTGTCCTCCGTCTTCGGCGTCGTCGCCGGGGGCGGGTTCAGGTACGCGCCGGCGCCCGGCGCCGAGGCCACGACGATATCCACCGGCCCCGAGGCGTGCGGCGGCGCTACCACGTCGAGCTGCGTGCTGCTCACGTACGTGCAGCTCGTCGCGTTCACGCCCCCGAAGGTCACCCCGCCGGGCTGGCACATCACCGGCGTGAAATTCTTCCCGAACAGGCGCACGAACGCCCCGCCCT
>CAZBSB010000264.1:0-2924 GCA_964494535.1 uncultured Rhodospirillales bacterium | reverse complement strand
CAACTTCTCGACAAGCTGGACTTTCGCGTCCTACGGATCGCAGCCCACCATCCTCGGCGCGAGTCTGACGCTCGGCATCTACGACCATGAGTCCGCCGCGCCGGGGAATCAGGTCGCAGCCTTCACGCTGAATGGCTTCGACCTGACCAGCGCGATGAGCACGCTGTTCGAAGCCAGTGGCGGGGCGCGATCGGAATACGACGTCTATACGCTTATGCTGCCGAGTTCCGTTTTCGCCACGCTCGGAACCGGGACGGCAACCTTCGCCCTTGCGCTGCAGGGCCCGGGCCTGGGCCTGTTCGGTGAGACCGCGTTCAACGGCGCAGCGCTCGATTTCTCGACCCTGAGGATCACGACCACCGCACAGCCACCGACGAACAACGTGCCAGAGCCGGCAACCGGTGCCTTGCTGTCGATGGCATTGGCAGGTTTCGCCGTGACGCGCCGCAGACGAGCGCAGTAGGGGCGGCCCACCGACCGCGGCGGGCAGATTCAGGCGGCCCGCCCCCCCGGGGCAGGCAGCCATTCCATTTCCAGATAGACCCCTTTGTCACGGAGCACACGGAACCCCAGCCGCAGGTAAAGAGATTGCGCGGGACTCTCGCGCTCGACATGCAGGCTAACCGCGCGGCCGGCCACGCGGGCTTCCTCCTGCAACTCACCCAGCAGGCGGCTGCCAATGCCGCGCCCCTGCCACGCCCGCAGCAGCGCCACGTCGATCACGTGCATGCTCGGCGCCGACCGGTCGACATACAAGCGACCGATGGACGCGGCACCCCACTCGACGATACTGAACGATGCCGCTGGAAAACTGCGCCGATATTGCGTTGTCTGCAACGTGAATTGCTGGCGGAGCAGCGCATCCCGTTGAGCCGGCTCGAGAGGGATATTCGCGAAACCGGGCGCACGCGCTTCGACAAAAAGCGTGAAGACGAAGGCTTCGTCGTTCCCGCATTCGGCCCGCAGCGCCACCCCCCGGCTTGCGCGGAGCGCAGCGGCGGACAGTGGTCTCGCTTCGCCGTCCATCCCGGCTAGTCGCGGGACGGGAAGATGCCCTGCAGCGCGATGCAGTAGTTCACGGCGAGATAGGGCTGCATATTCGCGTGTGCCTGGCCCGCCCCCGCGGGGCCGATCGCCCCGGCGGCCAGTGGTGCATTTCCCGCACTGCTGAAGATCACATTCCCGCTGGAGTCCTGGGCCCAGACCTTTCCGGCCGGGCTCGACTGGGTGCCCGGCGCCGCGCTGGCCATGGCTGCATGGCTGTGCTGGGGCACTTGGGCGACAGTAAGGCTGACGGTCTCGGTGCCGGCCGATTGCCCCTGCGGATGGGCTTGAGCGATGTGCATCGCGGCTCTGCCTCGCAGATCCGGCAGCGCGAAGGTGGTTCGCCCGTCGCCACCGTACATCGTGCCCAGCAGCGCAAACAGCGCCTGATTCTGGTTGATCGGCAGCAATTGACCGTCGCAGGTCGCCCAACCCCTGGGCGCATAGCCAAAGCCGAAGGGCCGGATCTCGCCGACGAAAGGTTCACTCATGAACTTGCCTCCTCACTGATCACCAAGCCGAACCGCGGCTCCAGTGTGTGTTGAATGCTTGGCGGGCCAAGCCGCCCATCGGGCGCACGCAGGCAGATCTTGCTAGCCTCTCGGCGGATAAATCCCTTGCAGTGCAATGCAGAAGTTGAGCACCTGGAAGGGCTGGACGTTGGAGTGAGGCTGCCCCTCCCCGGCAATCCCGATCGCCCCGGGCGCCATCGCCACCGTGCCAGCGTCAGCGTAGTCCTTGCTTCCACCCAGGTCCTGCGCCCAAAAGTTGCCGCCCGGGCCGGGTTGATTGCCGTTCGCCGGATTGGCATTGGCCGCGTGGCCGTGGACCGGCATCTCGCCCAGCGTCAGGGTCACGGACTCCGAACCACCGCGCTCGCCTTGGCTACGCGGCGTGAGACCACTGCCCTGGCCACTGCCCATCGCGACCGCTCCCGACAGATTGGGCAACGCAAAATTCGTCCTTCCGTCGCCACCGTACATGGTACCGAGTATGGAAAACAGCGCGGTGTTCTGCGCGATGGGAAGCAGTTGCCCGTTGCATTGGGCCCAACCGCGCGGCGCGAAGTTGAAGCCGAACGATCGGATTTCTCCGATGTAGGGATCGCTCATCGACATCTCTCCTTTCGGATGCGCTTCAGGGTACTGGACGGATTGTGCTCAGCTTTGCGACGGGAAGATGCCTTCCAGCGCGATGATGTAGTTGAGCACGAGGAAGGGCTGCATGTTGGCGTGGGCCTGTCCGCCGCCGGCAGTGCCGATCGCGCCGGTCGCCATCTGGCTGCCGGCCGTTGTGCTGTACGCACCGGTGTTGCCCCCTGGATCGGTGGACCAGTAGGCGGCGGCCGGCCCGATTCTGTCCGCACCCGAGTTGGCGCCAATCGCAACGTGGCTGTGACTGGGGAGCTGCGGGACGCCGAGGGCGACGGTTTCACTGCCGCCCGCCTCCCCCAGCGCCCGCGGGGTCAGGCCGGGCCCCGCACCCTGATGGATGGGGATGCGGCCCGCGAGGTTGGGCAGCGCAAAGGAGGTTTGCCCGTCACCGCCATAGGTCGTCCCGATCAGCGCGAACAAGGCGTCGTTCTGGGCGATGGGCAGAAGCTGCCCCTGACACAGCGCCCACCCGAGGGGAGCGAAATTGCCGGCGAAGGCCCGGATCTCGCCCAGAAATGGATCAGCCATGACAACCTCCGTATGCCGCGCCCCGAGGGTTGGCGCCTCACGGAAGAGTAGGCAAGGAAACCGACGCTGTCACTGCCGAAATGAGAATTTTTGCGGAATGGCGACTTGCCCCCGGTTTCCCCGCAATGCAGCCTGCTTCGCAACCTCGACAACCTGAACTCGAGCACCGCCTGCAGCCTGTCGCCGAGGCGCACGTCG
>CAZBSB010000263.1:0-2932 GCA_964494535.1 uncultured Rhodospirillales bacterium | reverse complement strand
GGTGAGGTGGCCGACCAGGGAAGCAGCGATGCGCGCTTCAAACACCACCGGTATTTTCGCCGTGGGCATCTTGCGCGCGCCCAGCCGCTTGACGGCACGTTCGCCCGCCCGTCGGCCGATGGTTTGCGGCGGCAGTAAATCTGAAAAATACACGGCGCTGCTATAATCATAATCGCGCTCCATGCCCGTATCCTGGCCGGCGATCACCGCCGCCGAGAAGCCGCTATGGCTGCGGCGGTAATGACCGCTAAAACCATTACTCTGCAGCAAATGCACGCTGCTGGCGCTCCAGCCGCCTTCCGTCTCGTCAGCCTGGCTTACGCCCGGCACGGCCAGCGCGGCGGCTTCCATCTCCTGCGTTCGTTGCAGCAATGTGGCGGCATCGGGTTCATAGGGGTCAAATAGGTCAAGCGCGAGAGGCGCCTTCGCAATATCGGCCGGTTCCGCCAAGCCGCAATGAGGATCGGCGGGCGACAGTCGCGCCATGCTGACGGCGCGCTCCGCCAATTCGCGCAGCGCGGCCGGTTGCAAATCCGTGCCCGCCACCATCGCCTGACTTTTGCCGATAAAGACCCGCACCCCCAACTGCGCCGTCTCCGCCGCATCCACGCTTTCTGCCTTGCCCTGGCGGACGCGCACACTGCGCGACCGTTCGGCAATATGCAGCAGGTCAACCGCATCGGCGCCGACCGTTTGGGCAAGACGCATGACGTCGGAAAGAAGATTCAAGGTGTCAGACATGAGGTTCCTGAACAGGTGAGGAGGCCAACCTATCGCACGGCGCGGCAGGAAGATACAGACAGCCTGTAAGCCGGGTTCTGTCCACCGCTTGCGCGGTTGGGTAACCATTCATCTGGGACGGCCGTTACCAACCGCCTCATGCAGCCAACCCGCGCGGCGGATGCGGGAGCATCTGTTGTCGCCAACGTGCCGCGCCTATTCGGCTTTGCTTCCGGTGGGGTTTGCCCTGCCGCCGCCCGTTGCCGGGGGCGCGGTGCGCTCTTACCGCACCTTTTCACCCTTACCCTGGCCTTGCGGCTGGGCGGTTTGTTTTCTGTGGCACTGTCCCTCGGGTTGCCCCGGCCGGACGTTATCCGGCACCGTCTCCCGTGAAGCCCGGACTTTCCTCTCCGCCTTGCGGCAGAGCGGTTACCCGGCTGTCTGTTCGTCTTAACTATCACATGAAGCGACGGGATAAAAGTTAATCTTTGTCATGCTTTAGCCATATTCGTTGCAGAATCAGCACAATTATGGCTCTCACCGACTCATGTGGGGAAAAAAGCCGATTTTCGCTTACTTTTTGGGGAGGCTGGTGCTATAGCCCATCCAGACCCGGGCATACCGGTCTTCGCACCAATTCATATCACCACAGGGAGTTTGACGATGAAGAATATCCGTTTCCTCGGCCTCGCGGTTTCGGCGCTGGCGCTGCTGGCTGCTCCGGGCTTTGCCGCCAATAACGTCAAGGGTTTCTATGTCGGCGGCGGCGCCGGCGTGACCATTCCGATGGACAATGACCTGGAGTCCAACGTCAGCACCCGTGATCACGAGCTGAGCTTCGATCCAGGTTGGCTGGTGGATGGCAGCGTGGGCTATGCTTATGGCAACGGCCTGCGCACGGAATTGGAACTGGGTTATCGCCAGGCTGACAGCGACAGCATCACCAACCCCAATGGCGCGACCGGTCTGAATGGCTCCGACAGCTATGGCGTGATGAATGTCATGGCCAACGTGCTGTATGATTTGGACATCAACGCGCCTGTCACGCCTTATATCGGCGCCGGTATCGGTTACGCGCATGTCTGGGCGGATGACCTGACCATCGCCAACAATGCGGCGGCTCTGGTCGGTTCCACCGATGACAGCGCCGGCGCTTTTGCCTATCAGGCGATCGCGGGTCTGTCCTATGACTTCGCGCCGCACTGGGCGGCGACGCTGGATTATCGCTATCTGGCGACAACGGGTCTGGATTTCGGCAATATCGAGTCCGAATACCGCTCGCACAACATCATGGCGGGCATCCGTTATGAGTTCAACGCGCCGGCGGAAATGGCTGCGGTTCCGGCCATGGATCCGGCGCCGCGGGTTGCTCCGGCCGCCAAGGCTCCGGCCGTGGCGAACACTTATATCGTGTTCTTCGACTACAACATGTCCAAGCTGACGCCGGAAGCCAAGAACATCCTGGCTGCCGTCGCGGCTGACTATAAGAAGGGCAAGGCCGTGCGCGTGAATGTGACTGGCCATGCCGACCGTTCCGGCTCCGACAAGTATAATGTCGCGCTGTCCGGCAAGCGGGCGAATGTGGTGAAGACCGAACTGGCGCGCCTGGGCGTGCCGATGGCCGGCATCGCCACCACGGCGGATGGCGAAAGCCAGCCGCTGGTGCCGACGGCCGACGGTGTGCGCGAAGCGCAAAACCGCCGCGCGGAGATCGTGCTGGGTCAATAACCCAGCTTACCTCTGGGTAATAATCCGTGCCGCACCCCGCAAGGGGTGCGGCACTTTTTTATACTTTTGCATTTTGTGGTATTTGACTGCTGCCACAGCCCGCGCTGCACTGCTAGACTAAAGGATGTTCACGGGCGTTCGGAGCTACGCAGCCATGAATGCAGTCAGAGTACGGGTGTCACGATTATTAGCAGCGCTACTGCTGCTCTTGCCGTTGTCCGTTCAAGCAGCCGAGAGTTTGAGCGGCGAGGCTCTGCGCCAAAGACTGGATGCGATTTTCGCGACCGAGAAAAGCACAGAGGAATTGCTGCAATTGGCGTTGAAGTCCGGTGACACGACGACGGATACCAATCTCAGCAACAACATCAAGGCACGCGCCTATGACCGTCTGGCCAAACAGGCGGAGTTGCCGGAGGAAGCCGCCAAAATCGCGCCACATGTTTCGGCTTTCCTAAACACCTATGACAGTCCGGCCAGCAGCGAC
>CAZBSB010000262.1:0-2940 GCA_964494535.1 uncultured Rhodospirillales bacterium | reverse complement strand
GGCGGCGATGACGGTCAGGTTGGCGAACGCCGCGGTCAACTCACCGGGCCCGGCGCGAACCGGGCCCGGGGCTGCGCCGACCGCGCTGAGCACGCTGATCGCCAGCAGCCCGTCCGGTGCCAGGCGGTCCGCGATCGCCCGGTCGAGGCGGCGATCGCGGAACCGGTGGCACACGATCACATCGGCAGTTGGCCCCGGCGGCAGGCCGTCGTCGAGGTCGACGACGTCGAAGTGGCAGCGGTCGGCGACACCGGCGCGTGCGGCCAGCTCGCGGGCCTGGCCGACGGCCACCGGGGACACGTCAAGGCCGCGGACCGTCAGGCCGCGCCGGGCCAGCCACACGGCGGTGGCGCCCTGCCCGCAGGCCAGGTCGAGCGCGTGGCCCCCGGCCGGGAACGCGTCGGCGTAGGGGGCGAACACCTCAGGCAGGCCGATGGAGTCCGGCGCGGCCGCACACCGGCTCGCATACCGCTCGTCCCAGCGGAGCCGGTCCCGCTCGCTCATCGCGTCACCCTACTTGCCCCGAAACGGCTCCCCCTCAGACCAGCATCCCCGATGATCACCCGCGTGACGCATCGATACTCGCTCCGGCTCGTCGCCATCCTGGCCGCCGTCGGCTTCCTGCTGGCCATCACCGCCCCGGCGGCACATGCGTGCAGCCGGGTCACCTGGCTGGGACCGGACGGCATGGTGATCACCGGGCGCAGCATGGACTGGCCGTACTCGTTCAACTCTTACCTGTACGCCATCCCGCAGGGACTCACACAGGACGGCGCGGGCGGGGTGAATTCACTGACCTGGACAGGCAAGTACGGCGCCATCGCGGTCGCGGGCACCACCGACCCGAACGGCCCGATCGACGGCGTGTTCGACGGGATGAACGAGACCGGCCTGGTGGCCAACCTGCTCTACCTCGGTGAGGCGGACTTCGGGCCGCCGCCGACCGACAACCGGCCCCGGCTGTCGTTCGCCGCCTGGGTGCAGTACGTGTTGACGATGTTCTCCTCGGTCAACGAAGTGGTCGATGCGTTCAGCAAGCCGTCGATCTACATCGTGCCGATCAACTTCGGCCCCGGCCGCAAGGCCGCGCCCACTGTGCACCTGTCGGTGAACGACGCCGGCGGCGACTCGGCCATCTTCGAGTACCTGGACGGCAAGGTGGTCGTGCACCACGGCCGCCAGTACCAGGTGATGACCAACAGCCCGACCTACGACCAGCAGCTCAAGCTCAACGCGCAGTGGGAGAACCAGGACCGCAACAAGAACCTGCCCGGATCCATCCAGTCCGCCGACCGGTTCGTCCGCGCCTCCTACTACCTGAGCAAGCTTCCGCAGACCACCGATGAACGCCAGGCAGTCGCAGGCGTTCTGAGCGTCATCCGCAACGTGTCGGTGCCGTGGGGGGTGGGCGATCCGCAGCACCCGAACCTCTCGCCGACGTACTGGCGGTCGGTGGCCGACTCGACGTCCAAGGTGTACTACTTCGAGTCGACGCTGAGCCCGAACATCGTGTGGGTGAACCTGAACCAGCTGAATCTCAGCCCCGGCTCGGGTGTTCGCGCGGTCGCGGTGGAGGGTTCGTATTCGTTGATCGGCAACATCAACGCCGATCTGGCTCCGGCACAACCGATTGCGTTCCTGGCGCCGTAACTCAGCGCCGCTCGAAGTGCTGGTAGTCGATCGGGTCGTGCCAGCCACCGCCCCAGGTCCAGCCGCGGTCGGTGAACACCCGCACCGCCGGATCGCCGGCGTGCAGCATGCCCGGATCGGTGCGGGAGCGGTCGAGGTAGGCCGCGGCTGTTTTGGGTTGCAGGTCACCGGATTTGGTGATGTACGGGTTGATCAGCGGGTTGAGGTCGATGGCACGGCCGTAGGCGTGCAGTGACCAGCTGTTGCCCGACGGCATCGGCCGGCAGTTGAAGGCCGAGGTGTTGTTGTCCTCCATCGACAATTCGTCATCGGCCTTCGGGTAGTGCTCGACGGTCTGCATCTTGGCGATCGGGTAGCGCTGCCGCTGCAGGTCGCCGAAGATCGCGATCACGTCGGTCACCAGCGCCTCGTTGACCACCAGCGTGCCGCGGTGGGTCTGGTTGTCGAAGCCGACGTAGTCGAGTTCGACCCGGCGCAGTTGTGCGGGAGGCACGGGGCAGCCGGGATGCCAGGTCGTGCCGAGTTCGGCCGCGGTGACCGGGCCCACGACGGGGCCGCGCGGCGGGGTAGTGGTCGGGGCGGGGCTCGGGGCGGGTGTGGTGGTCGACGAACTCGTCGCGGCGGGCGGTGCCGGCGCCGGTGAACAGGACGCGATCAGGACCATCGCGGCGGCCAGCACCGGTACCGGTCGCAACGACATGGCCGGAGCCTACGCGGGCTGCCGGCCGGCACCCGCGCCCCGGGCCGTAGGCGTTGTGGGTGCCCCAGCAGACCTACTGCCCGGGCCCGTTCGGCCACTTGGCCATGCAGCCCAGGTCGATCGGGATGCTGGTGCCGGTCATGTGCCGCGAAGCGTCGGACGCCAGAAACAGCACCAGTTCGGCGACGTCCTCGGGCTCCAGCCAGGGCGACGGCAGCGCGTGGTAGGCCTCCGAGGCAAGCCGGAAGTCGTCCTTGCTCACCTCACCCTCGATATCCGGGCGGAAGACCTGATAGATGCCCGGGGCGTTCATCAGGTGGGTGTTGCAGTTGGTCGGATGCACGATGTTGACCCGCACCCCGGTCGGCGCGAGGTGCAGCGCCATCTCCTTGGTGTAGGTGACCAGGGTCTGTTTGGAGAAGCTGTAGCCCGCTCCACCGGGGCCCATGATCATCCGCGGGTCCGCCGACGAGGTGGTGTTCGGAATCAGTGCCGCGGTCGATCCGGTGATCACGATGGATCCGCCACTGCCGGCCGGGATCAGGTGCGGGACGGCCACCGCGACGGTGTTCATCACGCCGATCAGGTCG
>CAZBSB010000261.1:0-2943 GCA_964494535.1 uncultured Rhodospirillales bacterium | reverse complement strand
CAGGGCAAGCGGCCAGGCCGATTTTGACCACCAATGCAGGTTATTGCTCCAGGACGGCAAGCCGTCCTTGAGGCGCACCGTCCCCAACACCGCGCCGTCTGCTGCCTGCAGGCTGGCTTCGGCGTCACCGGCCAGCGGCTTGCCGGTGCTGTCATGCAAGGTCAGCGTGACCGCGACGACGACATGCCACGGCAGCATCCAGGCCAAGGCAAATAACACAAAAGCCAGTCGCTTAAGGTGAACGGCCATAGGCTCACAATCTCGGCAACGTGACGCCAGTCTGTTTCATATATTTGCCGCCGCGGTCGGCATAGCTGATCTCGCAGGGGCTATCGCCCTTCAGGAACAGGAACTGGCACAGGCCTTCATTGGCATAGACACGGGCGGGCAGCGGCGTGGTGTTGGAGATTTCCAGCGTCACATGCCCTTCCCATTCCGGCTCCAGCGGCGTGACATTCACGATCAGTCCGCAGCGCGCATAGGTGGATTTACCCAGGCAGATGACCAAGATATCACGCGGAATGCGGAAATATTCCACCGTCCGCGCCAGCGCGAAGGAGTTCGGCGGCACGACGCACACATCCGTCTGGCGGCGCACGAAGCTGCTGTCGGAAAACTGCTTGGGGTCAACGATGGCATTGTCCACATTGGTGAAGATCATGAATTCGTCCGCCACACGGGCGTCATAGCCATAGGAAGATAGTCCATAGGAAATCATGCCCTGACGCTGCTGCTTCTCCACGAAGGGCTCGATCATCTTGCGTTCCTGCGCCTGGGCGCGAATCCAGTGGTCGGGCATGATGGACATTTAAGGCACTTCCTTTTCCACCGGCTGGGCGCGCTCCGCCGCCTGCGTTTTACGGCGGCGCAGATTCTCCCGCATGGCGGCGGAGCGGCGGGCATCGCGCTGCTGCCCTTTCGTCAAAGGCGACTTTGCGCTAGTTTGCTGGCCGGCGGGCGGTTGTTCCTGCGTCATAACCCTGTGGTAGCCGATGAAGCCTTACCGGACAATACCCATCACGGAATGCGGGGAACCGCTCGTCGCCGTACCGCCTGGGGTCTTTTTGCTGACGGAGCCGCACCCCTATGCCGCCGCCGGCGCGCCCTATGGCGCGGCCAGTCCTTGGGTTCTGCGCCGGGAGGTGCTGGCGGCACTCACGATAGCCCAGGAAAAGCTGCGCCTATACCAGCCGGACTGGCGCTTTCTGTTGTTTGACGGTTATCGGCCGAATGCGGTCCAACGCTACATGGTCGGTCACGAATTCCGCCAATTGTCCGGTGGGAGGACGCCGGACGACGTGCCGGAGCCGGAGCGGCAGGCGCTGTGGGAGCGGGTGTTCCGCATCTGGGCGGAGCCAAGCGACGACCCCGTCACCCCGCCGCCGCACAGCACCGGCGCGGCGCTGGATTTGACCTTGGCGGACGCCACCGGCCAAGAAGCCTGGATGGGGTCGCCAATTGACGAGAATTCCGACCGTTCCAACCCGGATCACTTCGCCACATCAGACCCAGTCGCCCACGCCAACCGGCAGCTGCTGCTCCGGGTCATGACCGAGGCCGGATTCACCCGCTATTGGTTGGAATGGTGGCATTTCAGCCTGGGCGACCAGATGTGGGCGTGGCAGCGCCGTCAGGACGGCACCGACAGCCAGGCGATTGCCCGCTATGGAAGGGCGGATTTATTGGCCTGCCCCGCCGAGGGCTGACCGGCATTGCCTGCCTCCGGCGAACAATGCTATGCGGTTGAGTGAATTGCTGTGTCCTATGCTGGAGATGAACCAATGTCGCAACCGCTGAATTATCTGGCCGTGGACGCCACGCTCTATTACATGGGCAGCGCGCCGCTGAAACCGGAAGACCGCGAGACGGTGGCCGGCATTCTGCGCGTCGTGCAGCCGGGCATTCTGCAACAATTTTGTGTGCAATTGCAGGCGATGGCCACGGCGCAGGCGCCGCTGCCGCTGCAACCCGCGCAGGTGGAACTGGCCGTGCAGAACGCCGTGATCGCCGCCCATGGCGGCATGTTGGCGGCGATGGTCAACCAAGAAGCTATCCGGCGCTCCCCGGATGTCGCGGCCTTCACCCAGGCGGCGCAATTCTTCCAAAGCCATTATGCCGCGCAACAACAGACGGCCATGGCTGCTGCTTCAGCCACCGCGAAGCCGGCCAACAGCGACCAACCGGGCGCTGGGGCAGCAACGCAGGCCGGCGCTGGCGCAGCCTGACCAAGCCTAGGTTGCAGACCAATAAATTTCGAAAATTGGTGCATTAAAACAACTTCGTCATGCCAGCCGCGTGTCGTAGCACGGGATAAACTCCGGCTTGTATCCAGGCCTCTTTACGTGTGATAGCGCGGAAATACTCAATTGCGCCGCAGACGCGGCGCCCCTGGATTGCCATGAACACCTCCCCATGAACGCCTCTGGCGTTCAAATGTTCAAATTCGCCGGAATGACAAATAAAGGTTATGAGTCCTGACCCTGGCAAGCAGGTTTACTAAACTGTTTAACAACGGTAACAAAAAAACCCCGCAGCTTGCGCTGCGGGGTTTTGTCTTTCAGCATCGGCTGATGGATTAGAAATCCATGTCGCCCATGCCGCCGCCGTGGCCGCCGGCACCGGCACCGCCGGCGGCTTCCTTCTTCGGCTTTTCGGCGATCATCGCTTCCGTGGTGATCAGCAGACCCGCGACGGACGCGGCATTCTGAAGGGCGGAACGCACGACCTTGGTGGGGTCGATGATGCCGGCCTTCAGCATGTCCACATAGTCGCCCTTCTGCGCGTCATAGCCGAAGTTCGCGCTGTCTTGGTCGAGCAAACGGCCAACCACGACCGAACCATCAACGCCGGCATTGTCGGCGATCTGGCGAATCGGCGCTTGCAGCGCGCGCCGCACGATATCAACGCCGCGGCGCTGATCGTCGTTGCTGCACCGGATCTTCT
>CAZBSB010000260.1:0-2943 GCA_964494535.1 uncultured Rhodospirillales bacterium | reverse complement strand
CGTCCAGCGCCCGCCCCACGCTGCCGATTTTATCCGGCCGCGCCGTCGCGTCAAAGCAACTCATCCGCGGGCTGGCTTCCGTCTGCCCATACATCACGAAAAAACGCCCACCGCGCTGCTTGGTGGCATTGGCCAGCGTTGTGGTCAGCGCCGGCTCCAATCGCCCGCCGGCCTGTAAAAATGTCCGTAACGTCGGCGCCTGCACCCGCTCCAACCCGAGCCGCGCCAGCATCTGATAATGATAAGGCACGCCCGGAAATAAAGTGGCCGCTTCTTGCCGCGCCATCTCCCAAAACCCGCGCTCCATCATGCCCAGGCCGGTCAGCACCGTGCTGCCGCCCACTGCCAACTGGCTATGCAAGACCGACAAGCCGAAAGAATAAGGCAGCGGCAAATGCAACAGCGCCCGCTCCGCCGACGTGAGCTGCAAACTGGCAATGATAGCGGCTGTGTTGCTGGCAATGTTGCGATAAGATAGCCGCACGAATTTGCTGCCGCCCGTCGTGCCGGATGTCAGCAGCAGCAGGCACAAATCGGGGTGAATGACGCTTTCGCTCGGCCACCCGCGCCGCCACAATCGGGTGCCAGCCAGCGGCCAGTCCTGCGGCTGATAGCCCTGCGGCGCGGCATAAGCCTCCGGCGCAATCATAAAATCCGGCTGATAAAGTTCCGTCAACGCGCCAAGCTGCGGCAAAGCCGGATCAAGCGCCGCAACCGCATGACCAGCCTGCAGAGCCGCCAGATAACCCCTCACGCTGGCGCAGTTGGGTTTAGCCAGCCAGAACACTAAAGCCTTCTGCGGCGCCGTCAGCGCCACTTGTGCTGCGGCGACCATGCGCGCCAGCTCGGTAAAATCAACCCAACCTGCTTGCGCATCACACAGCGCCGGCCCCGCAAGAGCGCCGGGCCACGCGGCCGGCAGAAAGGGCAGGGGTGGAGCTGGGTTGTTCATCCTTCAGCCTTAGCAAAGGCTGCAGCGCGATACCAGTCTAGGCCGCCAACGGCACACCAAGATCGTCCAAAATGCTGCGCGCTTTGCCGAAGCTGCTCATATCCAAAATCTGGTCGGTGGAAAACATCACGTTAAATTCTTGTTCGATGGCCGCCACCAGCCGCATATGCGCGACCGAATCCCACACCGGCTGTTTGGCATATTCCAACGCGTCCACATCGGCCTCAGGCGGCAGGTTGAGCGCCTGACGGAAACATAGACGCAGCTCTTCAACCTGCTTCATCCCAACCAACCTGTCTAAAATCTTTTGCAACATCCAATCCCCATCTTGGCAAGCGCGGCGCCCTAAGGCAACCTTGGCCGCAAACATCGTGGCGAATAATGGTTAAAAATGCGACAAAAATAAGGCAACGCACATCAGTCGCCTGGCTGCTTCTGGCGACAGCATTTTTTCTGCTCTCATTACGCGCCGTCACGCCTTACGACATTTGGTATCTGCTGCTCGCGGGTGAAAAATTTTTGCAGACCGGCGCCGTGCCGCAGCAGGAATTTTTTCTCTACCCCGGCTACGGCACACCGCAACTCTTCGGCGGCTGGGGCTATGGTGTTTTGGCCGAACTGGCGCGCCGCGCCGGCGGCCTCATCGGCCTCAGCCTCTTCAACGCCGCGCTTTGGACAAGTTGCTTGCTGTTGGCGGTAGCCGCGATGCGTGAACGCGCTGGCCTGCGGCTCAACCAACCTTTTACGCAATTGGATTTTGGCGCGCTGCTGCTCACGCTGGTGGCCGTCTATCCTCTGCTGCTGGATCGCACCGCCTTCCGTCCGGAAGTGATGACTTATATCCTCTGGCTGTTGGCCTATCTGCTGTTGGAACGCGGCCGAACGCGGCACGATTTTGCCCAGGCCTGGCTCGTCGTGCCGGCGCTGGCCTGGCTGGCAGCCTGGTTGCACACGGCCGCTGCCTTGTTTCTACCCCTGCTAGCCGCTTTTATGGCCGAGACGGTGTTGGAGCCAGAACGCCAAACTGCGACCATGCGGTTGCGTGCAGCTCTGCCCTGGCTAGGCGCTATCGCAGCTAGCGCCGTGCTGCCAACCCTCAATCCCAACGGGGTGGCGCAGGTATATGCCAACCTGTCTAACATTTTTCCGTCCGCCTGGGCTGGCGCCGCCGCGCTGCAGCCCGGCTCAACCTTTCAACAGACGCCGCTCTACAATCTGGAATATCTGCCCTTTTGGCAATTGCCGCATCTCTATCCGCTCTATGCCCAGGCAACCGGCCTGTTGCTCATTCTGCTCCTTTTCGCGCGGCGCCGACCCCATCTAATGCTGAGCGTTCTGCCCTTCGCGCTCTACGCGTTGCTCCATGCCAGGGGTCTCGGCCTGTGGGGCTTGGCCATGCTTGTGCCTTTTGGCGCTTTGCTGCAGGAATTGACCCACCGCTTCCTGGCAACCCAGCCGCGCTCCGTCGCCGCCGCGCCGCGGCCACAAGCGCCGCGGGAAAATTATGCGCTGCCGGTGGGGCTGTTATCGGCGTTGTTCGCCGGCATCATCATGCAAAATGGTGGTTGGAGCTGGCCGCAGGCGCAGCCGCCTCATGCCGCGCTGATGCAATCGCTGCGGGAGAGTTTGCCGGCAGGCGGCCACGTCTTCACCGAATATCACCTGGGCGCCGTCACCGCCTGGTCTTTGGGTGAGCGTTACCGCGTGGCGCTGTCAGCCCATATGCTGCGGCCCAATCAGGCGGCGGAACAGCATTATACCCGCCTCATGCTGCTGCAGGACGGTTGGCAGGATGAGTTGTGGCAGCATGAAGTCAAAGCCGCAGTTCTGGACATCGTAGCACTCTATGGCGGCCAGATCATGCCGCTCCCGCGGCATCTGGTTTATAACGCAGGCTGGCGTCTCGTTGCCGTTTCTGGCGCCACCGCGGCCTTCGTGCGGACTCCGGCATCGGACATGAGCGTAAGCGATCATCTCGCCGCCTTGCGGAA
>CAZBSB010000259.1:0-2974 GCA_964494535.1 uncultured Rhodospirillales bacterium | reverse complement strand
GCGGTCGCCGATGATGAGTTCGCGCTGGCCGCGACCGATGGGCACCAGGGCGTCAATCGCCTTCAACCCCGTCTGCATCGGCTCATGCACCGATTTGCGCGGAATGATGCCGGGCGCCTTCACTTCCACGCGCGTCATCTTCACGTCTTTAAGAGGGCCTTTGCCGTCAATCGGGTTGCCAAGACCGTCCACCACGCGCCCCAGCAGGCCGCGGCCGGTCGGCACTTCCACGATCGCACCCGTGCGCTTGACGACATCGCCTTCCTTGATGCTGCGGTCGTCGCCGAAAATCACCACGCCGACATTGTCGGTTTCCAGGTTCAGCGCCATGCCCTTGATGCCGCCGTTGAATTCCACCATCTCGCCGGCGCGGACATTATCCAGCCCATAAACTCGCGCCACGCCGTCGCCGACGGACAGCACTTGGCCGATCTCGGCCACTTCCGCCGCCGCGCCGAAATTGGCGATCTGCTGCTTGAGGACGGAGGAAATTTCGGATGCGCGAATATCCATGGTCAGGCTGCCTCTCTCAATTGCTGTGCCAACGCCGCCAGCCTGCCCTGCAGGGACGCGTCTATCTGGGTTGAACCGTAATTGATCACCATGCCGCCGATCAGCGACGGGTCTTCGGTAACGTGCAGTTGCACTTTGCTGTTGGTGGCCTGCGACAAATGCTGCCCCAACTGCTGCCGCTGCGCCGCACTCAGAGGTTGCGCGGCGCGCACATTGACATTGACGATGCCGGAACGCCGCGCATGTTCAGCGGCGAAGGCCGAGACAATATCGGGCAACAACGCCGTGCGGCGATTATGCGCGACCAAAGCCAGGAAATTCGCGATCAGCACGTCAAACCGCGCGCCCGTCGCGACACTGGTGCAAGCGGCCTGCAACTGCTCCCGCGACAACCGCGGGTCAGCGATGATACGGCCGAATTCCGGCACCTGACGCAGCACCTGCTCCAGCGCGGCCATATGCGCCACAGTTGCATCCAGCACGCGTTGTTCAACCGCCAAATCATAGAAGGCCGCGGCATAGCGTTTGGCGAGAACGGCGCGCTCGCCCGCCAGCGCAATGGCGGCAGCCGGATTCTGGTCTGAGGCATGACTTTGCACGGAGGCCATCCTTCGGTCTTTAATGCATTGAAATTAATAAATTATTTTCCACACGGCCAAGCCCAATTTCCGGTTCTCCCGCACGGCAGGCGCCTTATAGCAAGCGAAAACCATGGGCGCAACCGCTTCTTAAAGCTGCCTTGCACCTCTTTATGAAAAAACTACAGACACGCTGCGTGCATCAACGCTCCTTCACGCGTGCTGTGCGCGGTGAAGGTTACAGCGCGCGGATTGACGCGATCTTCGGCCGCCAGAATGATTTCTACCGCCGGTACGATGAACTCAGCCCGACGGCCAATCCGCTTATGCCATTTCGCGTAGCGGGAAGATTCCGTCAATTCGTGGTAATCTTTGGATTTTTTCCAGTCCGCCAAATCATCATCATCCCAATTCTTCATTTTCGGCTGCTCGCGGCGAATAAACTCATTCTCAAGTTTGGCGAAGTTGGTACGCCGCAATTCTTGCAGCTGGCCATCCAGCTGCTTGTCCCAAGCGAAGGTCACGCCGCCGAAGGGAGTGTCCGCAGCAAAATCGATATTATGTAGTCGCTGCGCCAGCACACGGCCAACGACGCGGAAGGTGCCGCCTTGCAGCAGCAAATCTTCGCGTCGCGGCTCTATTGCCGCAGCCCTGCCAGGCGCCGGTTTGGCATCAAGCGGGCATTGCTGCTGATCGCGGAACCAGAGAACGCGTCCCAGATTTTCTTCAACTACCGCGCGCGGGTCGCGTGTGGCCGCCAGCGTGCGCGCGCCGAAACGCAGCGTGGTATAATCGCCGCGCCGCACCCGGCCTTGCGAAACCCTGGCCAGCTCTGTGCTGCCGCCGCCCGTCGTCACCGCAAAACCCGTGCTGTGCGGATTACCGTAAGTGATGGCTTTTGCGGCCAGCTGCGCTTCCACAGACTCCGACACCACATTCACCGCCTGCACCGGCAGCGCCAAAGCCATCGCCACCTGGGCACGAAAAGCCGATATTTCTCGTGGATTGACCCGATCAACCGCCCGCACGGCTTCCGTGCAAAGAACCGTGACGGTATCCGCTTTGCTGTCGGCAATTTGCTCGCGCACCCGCGGCAGCGCCTTGGCGAACATCACCTCAACCGCTGCGGCGTTGAGTTTCGGCGCCGGATCGTTGGGTTTTTGGCCATTGGCGAGGCCGAGAATTTTATCGTATTTGTCCACCACCGTAGGCGGATTTTCCGACAAATCGAACACCACTGATTTCAGGCTATTTGACCCGATATCAACAATGCAAACGGTTTGCGGTTTTTTATGCGGATGGGTGATGGTGGCGGCGGCGTGGATGCCTTCGCCAAATGGCCGTATAACCCACGCCCGGTCAGACGCGCCAGCGTCATCAGGCTTTGCTTTCGGCAAAAGGTTTCCAGACAAGCTGGTGGGGTTGAACGCCGCCTGACTAGCATAATCCCCCTTCCCGCGGCAATGATTCTTTTGCTCTGCAACATGCGGCATTTACCATCATTATTGACAGGGGGTTAGCCTGCGCAACGCCGTCTACAACAACCGAGAACCACTTGTCGGTTACCCGGCGATTCGCTAATTTTGCAGCGCATATTTTCTCAATTTGGAGCACGTCATGGCGAATATTACCGGCACCGCGAACGACGATATTCTGCCGGGCACGACGCTGGATGATTTCATCAACGGGCTGGGCGGCCGCGATACCATTACCGCCGGCGACGGCAAGGACATCATCATCGGCGGTCTGGGTGCCGACACCATCTTCGCCGGCAATGGCGACGACGAAATCTGGGGCGGCGGCGGCGAGTGGGCGGCCGGCGAAGTAATTGACGGCGGTGCCGGCAATAACGGCCTCTACACCTGGGGTGGCGATATCTCGAA
>CAZBSB010000258.1:0-2976 GCA_964494535.1 uncultured Rhodospirillales bacterium | reverse complement strand
CTTGATTGCCTCACGTCCCAGGTCCTGGAGGCTCTTATCGGGGAAGCGGCCAAAGCGGTGGAGCCCGGCGCCGAGTACAGCTACGTCACGCATGTTTTTTCACCGTTCCTGATCGTTGATTGGGCGGGCCATGAAAGAGACGACCGTGTTGCCCGCCTCGTCCTCTTTCAGTCTGCGAACGAGCAGTTGCGCGCGACCGCCGATGCCGACGCCGCGGACATCCTCCGCCGGGACGACCGTCTGCACGCTCGGTCCGTTGTCAATCCGTACGCGGACAATGGCGTACGGGGGTTCCATCACCGAGTTCGGCGGCTGCTGGCGGACGATGGTGAACGTCTCAATGGTGCCCGTGCTGGAGAACTCGACGTCTTCCATGTCTCCCGAGCTGCAGGCCGCGCAGAACACGCGCCGCGGGAAAAACGCCTCACCGCAGTTGCGGCAGCGGTCACCGAGCAATCCGGCTGGCGAGTCGAGCCGTCCGGGCGTGCGGAACATGCCCTCGCGCAGGGGGACCAGGGTCCGTTCTCTCGTTGCTTCGCTTGTCAAACTCGTTCCTCCTCGAACGCGTGTGTTTCGAACCCGGTCAGCGGCTATTCCCTGACTCTCTCGTACCGCTCTCCGTTGAACGTGATCCAGTCGCCGCGGTCCGAGGTCTGACCTCGAACGTCGAGCTCCGTGCGGTAGATGTTCAATTCCTCTTCCGTCGGCGGGGCAAGGACTTCGACCGTGTCCGCAAGGCGCGGCTTGGAGTCACACTCTTCGAGCACCTCGCTCACGCTCGTCCAGGCGGACACGGCAATGAGGCGGAGACACCGGTTCTCGTCGTAGTCGTACATCGCCGCGGGTGTCACCACTCGCCACGGCCCTGTATCCGCCGGCAGGCCCGCCCGCTCCCTGGCGCCCTCGCTACCGTCGAGAAAGCCCGGGGACGAGATGAAATCGACGCGTTCGACGAACTTTCGTCGCTGTTGATCGGTCATCAAGATGGTGCGCCAGCACATACCGGCGATGGAGTCCGCGCCACCGGGGCCGCCAAAGCACCGGCCGGCATCGGGGTATTCCCCGAGGAACGTCGAGTTGATGTTCCCGTGCTTGTCGACCTGCAACGTGTTGAGGATCCCGTAGTCGAACAGCCCAAGCGCGGCATAATCCTGGGCAGTGCTCATCGTGCCCCACTGCAACGCGCGGTATCCGGGACGGGCGCTCACCATCGTCTGGATCGGGTCGAAGGGGAGGAGCGGTTGAGGCGCGACAACGCCGTCTTCGGTCATGTACATGGCGCCCGGCGCGTATCCCATCCGCTGAGCGAGGAGCACCGAGTACATCGGGCCTCCGCCGCCGGCCACCCAATACGTCCGGTTGTCTTCGATCAGCCGCGCCACGTAGCAAGCCTCGGCCTCGCGTTCGTTGAACAGCGTCGCTGCGGTCATGCCCGGTAACCCTCCCGAATCACTTCGCGACTTTGCAGGTCGGCGAGCCGGGCGATGCCCACACGTTGCTCAAGCATTTCCGTCTCGCTGGCAACGCTGTACACCCACTTGTCGAGGTAGGCATCGACCTGGTCCCTCGCCATCGCTCCGAAGACTTCGGTGATGTGGTCGGCGTCGGATGCGTAAACGCCCTGGCAGCTTCCGGGGTAGGCGCCGTACGGCGCCGGCACAACCGCATCGACGGCGAGCCAGGGAATCGAGGTCAGGCCCGGATTCTGCCGGATCTCCTCCGTATCGATAATCCGCTCGGCGGAAACGATGACTTTGCGCGAGGCCAGCGCCGTTTCGACATGGGCGATTCCAGTGCCGAAGACGCGGGCGTTGCCATAGATGTCCGCCTCGTGGACGTGGATGATGCCGACATCCGGGTTCAGCGCCGGGAGAACTACGGTGGGTTTCCCCGTGAACGGATCGCTGATGGTCTCAGCCGCCGAATACCTGTACCCGTCGGTTCCGCCGAACGAGCGGGTCTGCACGAAGCTTGTCCCCTGCGCACCCGCGCGCAGGCGCAACGTCATGCCGGCGTTGCTGTATTCGTAGAACTTCAGCCGCTCTTCCCGCAGCGCGCGGCTGAACAACGGCCCACGGGAGCCGAAATAGCCGACGTCGGCACGCGATGCGCAACCGCCCGCCACCAGGAGCCCAAGCGCAACGTAAGTGAACTTCGCGCCAACCCAGAGGTCGCGCTTTCGCTGGCGGATGATCTCTCGGAGAAGTGCCGAAGGTCCGCGCTGGAGGTAGTTGCAGTCGTAAACCAGATAGTCTCCGTCCGCCACGAAGCGCGCAACGGCTTCCTGGCCAGTCATCACTTTCGAAATCAGCGCGCGCTGCTTGTTGTCCCGCACGTAGGCGCGAAACGCGTCCGGGTCGGGCCGGAGATACTCGATTCCCCGCTCGCTCGTCACAGACCTGGGAGCTGCTGGAGCCGTCATACCGCCACCTCAGTGGGCCGTGGCCACGGCTCCGCTTTCGCGAAGAAACGCCAGCAACTGGTCGACTTGCGCCGAGACCGGTCCGTCAAGCCGGCTCGATGACCGCTTCTGATCGGGACCACCGGCGAGGATGTAAGCGAGACGCTCGCGCGCGGCGACCTTCTGTGGCGGATTGATGATGCGCGTAGTGTTCGGGCGGGGCCCCTGGAGGCGGACCAGGGACAGCGAGGCCGCCGGGAGACTGATGCCCAGGTCTGCGACGGTCAGAGCGGTGATCGGTGCGCGCGCGGCTTTCGTGCGGGCAACCACGGACGGGTAGCGCGGTTCGCAGAGGCTCGGCTCCACTCCCAGAACGGCTGGACCGGCGAGCTCCAGGATCTGGCGCCGGCCTCCGAGAATCCTTCGCGTAATCTGGAGCGGATTGCTGCCGCCAATCGCAATGACATCGCTGATCACGGGCATCCCGAGGGCTTCGGCGATGACAGCCGGTACCGCGCCCGACCCCGAGTCAGACGAACGTGCCCCGCAGATGACGAGGTCAATCGGCGCGCGAG
>CAZBSB010000257.1:0-3044 GCA_964494535.1 uncultured Rhodospirillales bacterium | reverse complement strand
TGTGCCCCGCAAGGCGGATGGTGCGTTTCTGCAAAGCCATGCTTCAACCACCACAGGGCTGGTCGTCGTCTTGCAAAATGCCCTCAAATGGCACTTTCATGGTGTTGAACTCAATTTCTCCCGCGATAGTGCCGCCCACTTGCCATTCCAGGTGGTCAAAACGCACATCCAGCTTTTCCATCCGGCAGGCCGAGCCATCGCTGGCGACTATGCTGGCGCCGCACAGTTTGGCCACACCGTCACCCTGGCTGGAGGCTGAATCTTTCAGGTGAAGAATCTTGCGCTCCCCTTTGCGCAAAGCGGTGAAACCAGCGCCCCAGACGTTCAATTCATAGACTATATCCGGCGCGCCGACTTCAATCACCAAGGACTGGCCATCCCATGGCGCGCAGCTATAGCGGATTTTGGTTGGGTTTTCTGCCCAGGCCGGAGCTGCCGTCATATCGGCAGCCATCAAAGCCAACCCCAGTATCGCAATCTTCATCCGCTTCGCCTTTTCGCTATCTCACGCCATTCTTATGACGCCGCGGCCAGGGCGAGTCTTGGCCGTCTAGTTACATTTTTCCGGGCTGGATGGCATCGTCACCTGAAAATCCGCGCTCCTGCCACCGCCGGAGACTGTGCCTTCCAGCATCTCCCCCGGCTTGACGAAGGTGCTGGTGATTCTGACCTGCAGCGGCGTTTGCTGGCAGTTCTCCTGCCCGCCCGGCGGCTTGCAGATCATGCCCATGCCATTTTCATCGCCATTAACCGAAAAATTCTTGATGACCCCGCCACGCAGATCATCCACCGCTTTGCCGCGCAGCGAGACATAGAAGAATTGCTTATCGTCACCAGAATTGAATTCCAGGCTGGCGCCGCCGTCCGGCGCGCAGCCATAGGACATTGAAGAGCCGGTTGTGCGCGCGGCGTTGCGCGCTTCGGCCACCGGGTTTCTGATTGAAATATCAGCCTGCACGGGCAAAGTCGCGACAAGAACAAGCGAGGCCAGCAAGGCAGCGCGGGTAAGCATGATTCGCCTCCAAAATGGTTACAAGCCTGATTATTCAGCATAGTTGGCAATTTGGCAAATTTTTGGCTGCCCCCTCCCCTGCCACGGTTTTTCTGCTACGATGCTGCCACCGTTGTTCGCGCCGGAAAGGAAGAAGCCATGTTCGCCCCTAACCAAAGACGCAACTTGCTGCCCGTCGTCGTGCTGTGCGGCTTCATTGCCCTTTTCGCCATCTTTATGGGCGGTGGCAAAACTTACAACGTGCCGCAGGCCGATCTGGCACAAGCGCAAGCGCTGATTGCCGCCGGCGCCACAGTGGTGGATGTGCGCGGCAAGGGCGCTTATGACGCGGAACATCTGACCGGCGCCGTCTCGGTGCCGCTCAACAAACTGCGTGCCGGCGTTGTGCCCGACGATCTGGCTGCAGCGAAGGATAAACCTGTGTTGGTCTATTGCGGGGACGGCGTGACCACCGGCCCGGAAGCCACCGCCTTGTTGCTGCAAGCCGGCTTCAAGACTGCTGTGAACATGACCCCTGGCTTCGGCGGTTGGCGTCGCGCCGGACTACCTGTAGTAGAAAACTAGCATCGTTTTCTTTTTCACGCTCCACTGCCGGAGCGCCGATGAACTGGCTATCACTTATAAGAATTGCCTGTGCAATCCGAGTAAACTTGCGTTAACAAGTTGACACTCCAGATAATGGCGCTTCAGCGCACTACCAGCACCTGGTAATAAAAATAACCGCTCGAAGTGCCGGTGCCACGGATGCAGCCGGTCATTTTGGCGCCCAGCGCTGCCGGCCAGGCGGCGGCCACGCTGGGGTCATTTGCCAGATTGCCGATATCCGCGGCCAGCGAACTGTCCGTCGCCGACGTGCTGATGGCGTTCGCCTTGACATTGATCTGATCACAGACATTCAACGCCACCGGCAGAAAGGCCACCAACTCGGTTGCCGTAGTGCCCATGCTGGTCACCGGCAGATGCGTATAATACCACACATCGCTGCTGGGCGTGTTGGCCATGGTCACGGAAGGAATGCCCACGCCGCCGCCGGACGTCGAGAATAAATCACTGTCATTCGCTGTGCTGGTCACGTCAATCGTGATGGTATCGGCGTCATAACCGATGCCGACCAGCCGATCCGCACCGATTTTCAAAGTCTGGCCGATCTGAATCAGTGCGGCGGCTTTGGTGCGCGCCGCTTCTGTGCTGCTGCTGCCGGTGAAGGAGCCGCTTCCCGCCGCGATCGCGGCGGCCAGAATGCCCAGAATAGCAACCACGAACAAAATGGGGCCGATGGCGATGCCGGCATCGCTGCTCAGTCTGGCCGAGCGTAAAGTTGTATCCTGGAGCATCCTATCCTCGCGCCGGTTCATGGCACCACACCTAGGCAGAATCCATCTTCTGCTGCTGCGGCAGTGTCAGCAATGAAGTCAAGAATACTTGCTGGCGGGAATTCTGCCAATGGGCTTTATGATTGTCACGCCAATCAACTGTGGTATTTATGCCATGACTATGACTTTTTAGGCGTTGCGACATCGCTGCCGGATTCAGTCGCCGCCGGCAGTTTGAAGGTGACACGCTCGCCCGTCACGACGGCGCGCATGATGGCGCCAGCGCCGCATTCGGGCCCCACGCACAAGTCGCGCACCGCCCAGCGCACCTGCGGCGCCAGCGTGTCGAGATAGCTGAGCGCCGCCAGCCACTCCAGATAATCCTGCCCTTCGGTGCTGGCCACTTCCAGCCCGTTGTCCGGCAAGGCGTTGAAGCCAATCTTGGCGAAGCGGCCGCGCAGCAGCGCGGCATATTTTTCCAACTCGGCCTTGGGCAGCGTGGTGCGCTGCAGCATCGGCACGATAGGCTCGACCGCCGCGGCAACCTCCGCCGCCTGCCGCGCCTTGCTGGCGCTATTCGCGGCATAGAGCGCGAAACCCATGAGCGCGGCGGCGCCCAGCCAGCTGGTCAGCATCATGGCCACGGCCAGGCGATCCAGCGTCTTGAATGCCCGCCCCAGCAGTTCAGGCGAGGCCAGCAGAGTCAGCAAAGAGCGCGT
>CAZBSB010000256.1:695-3097 GCA_964494535.1 uncultured Rhodospirillales bacterium | reverse complement strand
GGTGCGCATTTCGGAAATCTGCCCTTGGTGCAAAATGATGCCGCCCATCAGCTGCACATCAAAATGGCGCTGCCCCAGCACGCGCTTGGCGGCTTCGCGCACGGTGGCGAAGGCTTCCGGCAACAGGTCATCCAGCTTGGCGCCTTCAGCAAGGCGGGCGCGGAACTTCGCCGTCTGCGCCGCCAGCTCGCCATCGCTCAGCGGCTGGATTTGCGCTTCCAGGGCATTGATTTTGGCAACTGTCTTTTCCAGGCCGCGCAACACACGGTCATTATGCGAACCAAACATGGCGCGCGCGATACTTCCAAACATCATCACTCCACAAAACGCGCCGCCACCTGGCCGAATCACGGGCAGTCCGGGGGCTTAATCCGCTCATTAAGCATGATTTGGCGCATGGTGCAATTCAGGCTGCCCATTCGATGTGGGGTGGGGCGCGGTGATATGCAAGTGCCTGACGGGAAAATACTCTTTTGCCAAACAGCGCCCTTGCTGCACTGCCGCGCAACTATTGCCGGCGCAATTCTACTTGCTCGCCCTGAAGCCCGAGGCATACAAAGGCGGTTCAAGACTATGCTTAACCCAACCAAGGAGTTTAACCGTGAACAAAGATGCAGTGCGTGAAACCATCCGCCTTCGGACCACCAGCTTTGGCGACGGCGGTGCAGACCATGAGGCCTGGCAAGTCGCGCAAGAGCAACTGACCAAGCTGGCCGGACAGATGTCGCCGAAAGACCTGCAGGTTGCCGCGCGCGGCGCCAGCATGGTGGCTTCGGCGCGTCGTCGTCGCTCCATGGCGCTGAACGCTGGCTAATCAGCCTGCAAGCGTAAAAATGTGATGGCCGGAACGGTTGCCGTTCCGGCCATCATTTTTTCTGTGGTTTAAGCAGCCAGTGTATTTTTTGTTGCCGGCGCGCGCGCCGCCGGCCGCGTGGCTCTTGCCGCCGCGCTTTTCAATTTCGGCAGCGCCGCCAAAATTTCCGCTTCAGTCGGCAAGGCGGACTGCGCGCCGAATTTGCGGCAGGCCAGCGAGCCGGCGACCGCAGCATGGCGCAAGGCGATCTCCAGCGGCGCATCCTTGGCCAGCGCCGCGGCGAAAGCGCCGGCGAAGGCGTCACCCGCCCCGACGGTGTCCTTGACCTTGATGGCCAGTGCCGGCGTGTGTAGCGGTTCAGCGATGCCGGGGCGGAAGGCGGCGGAGCCTTTTTCGCCCAAGGTGACGATGCAGGTCAGCTTGAATTTGTCAGCGATTTGCCGTGCCGCAGCCTGCGCGCTGGTGGCTGTGATGTCCAAATGCTTGGCGAGCGCTTCGGCCTCCGGCTCGTTGACGATGAGATAGTCAACGCAGGCCAGCGTCTTGGCGCTCTGCGGCTTGGCGGGCGCCACGTTCAGCACCACTTGCGCGCCGGCAGCCTTGCCGCGCTGCATCAGTTTCTGGTTTTCCGTGGCGTTCATTTCCGCTTGCAGCAGCAGGATGGTTTGGCTGTTGAGTTGGCTGTCCGGAATCTGGCTAGCTTTGGCCAAGCCGTTGGCGCCTTGGCTGACGATGATTTTGTGCTTGCCGTCCGGTTTGGTGAAAATGGCGGCGCAACCGGTGGGTTCCTCGGTGTGAATGATGCCTTTGGTGTCAATGCCGTGCGCCTTGAAATTTTCCATGATGTAGCGGGCGTGGGCACCTTTGCCGAGCGCACCGTAAAACCGTACTTTGCCGCCTGCTTTGGCCGCCGCCACCGCCTGGTTGGCGCCTTTGCCGCCGGGCGCCTGCTGATGGGTGCGGAAATGCATCGCGTCTTCCGCGCCGGCACCGCTCTGGTTGAAAAAACTGAAGTCCGGCACTTCAAAAAACATGTCCAGAATATTGGAACCGAAGACGATAATTTTTTTCATGGGGCAGAGTCTCTCAGCAGGCGGAGGCGAATCAATCCGGCGCATAGCCGGCAGGCAAGAGGCCAATCCTCTTGGGATGCGATGCTATATCGCAGGGCAGTGGCATAATCCAGCAACGGATTGGTTTCAACGAGGGTGCGGCGCAAATATGGTAAACACCTGCAATTTCAGCATTTGCTGCGTATGCGTAAGGAATTAACCCACAATTTGCTGCATTGCCGCAAAATGAAACTAATAAACCAAAGGGTAAAACCGACAAAAAATGTGTTATCAAAGGGCAGACATTCGTTTAGACAGGGAAACTTTTTATCCGGCCAGCATCAATTCAGTGGCCTTACAGAAGCGGGTTAGCACAAGCATGAATTTCGCCGCAGCCGCGGCCGGCCGTGACAGGGAAGCGGACGTTAGCAATATCTAAGGGAGCGACGAATGGAGCATTTGCGGATCAATAATTTGGCGCAGCTGCCGCAGCATGTGAAGGTGCCCGACTATGACGTCAATCAGGTGACGCATGG
>CAZBSB010000256.1:0-685 GCA_964494535.1 uncultured Rhodospirillales bacterium | reverse complement strand
CGAGCAATTTTGCCGCGGCCAATGTTTTTCCGTTCATTGATACCGCTCTCGGCGTAAAGGCCAAACGCGGTGAAGCTCTTGATTTGGGTGTCACGGCCGTCAAGACCACCAGCGGAGCGCTGCCGCCGCATCTGCGCAAACGGCAAGACGATCAAGACAATCTCTACACCCTTATCGGTCTGAATGGTAAGGAAGAGGCGCGGGTGATCGGCGCCGTGCGCAAGATCATGAATTATGAAGATTCCCCCGCTGCCGTCATTGACCTTATGGCAGACCCGCGCACCAAAATCATCACCATCACCGGCACGCAGGCCGCGTATGTCTTGGATAAAACCGGCAAGAGCTTGGATGGCAGCAACCCGCAAGTGCTGCAGGATATGCAGTCGCCGTTCCGTCCGGTGACGGTACCTGGCATCATCAATGCGGCACTGAGCCGGCGTGAGCAGAACGGCGTCGCGCCGCCGATGATTATTTCTTGTGACAATCTGGCCGGCAACGGCACGAAATTGGGCAATGTCTTGACGCAGCACGCCGCCATGTCGGGCATCGTTTCGCCAGAATATATGGCGCGCGTACAGACCCCTAACACGATGGTGGATCGGATCACGCCTGGCCAGGATTGGGGTAAGAATACCGAACGCGCTTTGCGGCACGGTGTTGCCGATGGCAGCGCCGTGGTGACGGA
>CAZBSB010000255.1:0-3106 GCA_964494535.1 uncultured Rhodospirillales bacterium | reverse complement strand
GCAACTCAGCAATTTCGGCACCCAGGAGCGCATTTGTCAGGATTGGGGCGGCAGCAACGCTAAATTGTCCGAATATCATGCCGCCGTCGGCCTGGCGCAATTCGCCCGCTGGCCGGAGATCAAACGCCGCCGCGCAGGCCTGCGCGCCGTCTATCAAGCCGCCTTGTCAGACCTGCCCGTCCGCTGGCAGGAAGGGCTGGAGCAGGCGGTCAACAGCCTGCTGATGCTGGATGTATCACCATTGCCGGCCGCGACCTTGATCGCCGCGCTGCAAGCGCGGGGCGTCAAGGCGCACCAGACCTATCTGCCGCCGCTCTACCACCATCCGGCCTTCGCCGCCGTGCCGCGCTTGTCGGCGGCGGGCGCGCTGGTGGCCTGGTGCGAGCAGGCGGAGCAGTTGTTCCGGCATTGTTGCGGCGTACCGCTCCACCCGTTCATGAATCCGGCGGATGTGGCGGAGGTGGTGTCAGCCCTGCGTGGTGCCGGGCTTCAGCCGACCTCGCGCAGCCAAGCGGCGGCTTCCGGCGCGAAATAGGTGAAGATGCCGTCAGCGCCGGCGCGCTTGAAGGCGAGCAGGGATTCCATGACCGCCCGCCGCCGGTCGAGCCAGCCATTTTGCGCGGCGGCCGTGATCATCGCATATTCGCCGCTCACCTGATAAACGAAAGTCGGCATGGCGAAAGTTTCTTTCACCCGCCAGAGAATATCCAGATAGGGCATCCCGGGCTTGACCATCACGCTGTCCGCTCCCTCGGTGATGTCCATCGCCACCTCATGCAGCGCCTCGTCGCTGTTGGCTGGATCCATCTGATAGGTCTTTTTGCCGTGCGGCCCCAGGCCGGTGCCGGAGCCGATGGCGTCGCGGAACGGCCCATAGAAGGCGGAGGCGTATTTGGCGGCATAGGCCATGATCTGCACCTCCGGCCGCTTCTTGGACTCCAGCAGGCTGCGGATCACGCCCACGCGCCCATCCATCATGTCGGATGGCGCCAAGATATCGCAGCCCGCCGCCGCCTGCGCTTCCGCTTGCTTAAGCAGCGATGAAAGCGTGAGGTCGTTGTCCACCCGGCCGTCGCGCACCACGCCGTCATGGCCGTGGTCGGTATAGGGGTCGAGCGCCACGTCGCACAACACACCCACTTCCGGCACGGCGGCCTTGACGGCGCGCACGCAGCGGCAGACGAGATTATCAGGGTTATAGGCCTCTTCGCCGTCCGGCGTCTTGCGCTCCGGCGGCGTCTGCGGAAACAGCGCGATGACGGGGATGCCCAGCTTTGCCGCCTGCTCGGCCGCCTGCACGGCCAGATCAAGGCTCAAGCGTTCGACGCCTGGCATGGAGGCGATGGGGATGCGCTGATTGCTGCCTTCGCAGATGAACAACGGCCAGATGAGGTCACTGACGCGCAGCTGGTTCTCTGCCACGAGGGCGCGTGACCAAGGCGTGGCGCGCATGCGCCGCAAACGCGTGGTGGGGAAATGGCGGAAGGGAAAATGGGTCATATGGGCACTGTTCGGTTAGAGCTGAGGGTTGAAAAATCATACACAATTCCCTCCCCCCTGCGGGGAGGGTTAGGGTGGGGGTTGCCGCCGTCACCCGCGTCACCTTTCATATTGCGTCGGGACTATAAGGCGGCGGCGGCGCGAATCCCAACGCATTTTACGCCGGCAACTGCTCCGCCACCGCCGCCGCGATACTGAGCGAGGCGGTGAGGCCGGGAGATTCGATGCCGTAGAGATTGACGAGGCCAGGGATGCCATGCGCGGCGGCGCCCTGGATGACGAAGTCGCCGTCCGGCTGTCCGGCTGCCGCCAGCTTTGGGCGGATGCCGCTGTAATCGGGGTGCAACGCGCCGTCCGGCAAAGCTGGCCAGTAGCGGCGGATGGCGTCATAGAACCGTTCGGCGCGGGCGGGGTTCACCGCATAATCTTCCGTCCCCACCCATTCCACATCCGGCCCAAAACGCGTTTTGCCGCCCATATCCAGCGTGGCGTGGACGCCGAGGCCGCCCGGCTCCGGCACCGGATAGACCAGGTGCTGGAACGGCTGCTTGCCGCTCAGCGAAAAATAATTGCCCTTGGCCAGATGGCGCGGCGGAATGGTTTCCGACCGCAAGCCGGCCAGCAGGCTGGCAATTTGCTGCGCGTTCAGCCCGCCGGCATTGACCAGATTGCGGCAAGCAAGTTCAAGCGGCGCGGCGCCGCCCGTCTGCACCACAAAGCCTTCGTTCGCGATGGCCAGCCCTGTCACCGGACTGTGCAGCGCCAGCGCCGCGCCCTGCGCTTCCGCCTCGCCCAGCAAACTATGGATATATTCATGCACGTCTATGATGCCGGTGCTGGGGGAGAACAGCGCCGCCACGCCGCGCACCTCCGGCTCTTTTTCCGCTAGTTGCTCTGCCGTCAGCCACTGTAAATCCTGCACGCCATTGGCGGCAGCGCGGCGCTGGATATCGTGCAGCTTTTCCACCTGGCCGTCATGCGCCGCCACGATGACCTTGCCGCATTGCTGGAAGGGCAGGCCGCGCGCGCGCAAATAGGCATACAGCAAATCGCGTCCTGCCAAACAATGCCGCGCCTTGGCGCTGCCGGGTGGATAATAGATGCCAGCATGGATGACGCAACTGTTGCGCGCGGTGGTGACGCTGCCGATGGCCTCGGCCGCTTCCAGGATGACGACCTCTTGCCCGCGCAGCGCCAGTTCCCGCGCCACCGCCAGGCCGATGACGCCGGCGCCGATGACGATGGTTTCTACCTTATCCATGCGCCGCTGCCTCCGCCGGCACGGCAAAACGCGGCTGCAAATCCTGCAGCCCGTGACTCTCCAGCAAATGAAGCAGGCGCCGCTGCGCGCTGCCGTTCCGCTGCTGGCGCCGTTCGGCCAAAATCAACTCGTTCTTCATCGCATGTTCCCAGCCCACCAGCTCGGTGACGGTGACGTGATAACCGTGCGCTTCGAGCCGCAAGCAGCGCAGCACGTTGGTCAGGTGGCTGCCATAATCGCGCGTGTGCAGCGGGTGGCGCCACAGTTCGGTGGCGGGTTGCGGCAATAGGCGCTGCTTCTGCTGGTTCAGCGCCCGCGCCACCTCCGCCTGACAGCACGGCACCA
>CAZBSB010000254.1:0-3116 GCA_964494535.1 uncultured Rhodospirillales bacterium | reverse complement strand
ATTTTGGTGCCGGTATCCGAAAGGTTTACCTTCGCGCCCTCTCCGTGCATCGCCTTCATTGTATTCAAGATCGCAGTCATGCGCACACGAAGATTGTCATCGGTCGCGAATTTTTTGGCTGGCTTAGCAACCGGGGCGGCAGTTTCCCCGTGATGGTGGTGCTCGCTCTCACCAGCAGATTTTTTGTGGCAACCGAACAGTGCCGCTGTCAGCACTATTGAAATCGTGATAAATTTAGTTTTCATACATTTCCTCCCATAACATTCTTCGATTTTAGAACGAACACGCCCAAGAGAAAGACACTGACCGTCATGCTGACCGCGCCGACCAATACGAAATACGGTGGTGCTTTCAGTAACAATTCCATCACAATACCGATCGGCATCAACAGCCCGGCGATGCCTGTCCATGAAACAAGGGCCTTCTGTTTTGCCGTCAAATCGAGACGAAAAAGCAGATAACCGATGAGAATATTCAGAAAGCCAAACAGGTTGCCATGTACGTGAGCCAGCCGCGCTTCAAAATGTTTGCCATTGCCATACGCTGCCGCCCATTCGGCGGCATTCGGGGCAAAGTCGCGCAGATAGATCAATAAAAAACCGTACAACATAAAACCTGCCATGATAAACAGGCCAATTACAATATTTTTCTTTCCCTGCATTTTACACTCCTTTAGTCAGCAAAATTCTCGAATCTTCCGTCGCCAATATCTCATGCTCTTCTTTTGCCGGGATAGCGATAAAATCCCCGGTCTTCATCGTCACCGTTGTACCACCCATCGTGAAATTTATATTGCCCTGATGCACAAGCAAAAAGGCTGCCGAGGGCGAGCTGTGTTGCGCGAGCTTTTGCCCCGCCATAAAGCCCAACCCAACCACCTTAAAGCCCTCGGTGAAGAGCACCGTGCTGGACTTGGCCTCGGACTTCATTACGATTCTGTCGTGGATTGATTCTATTTTATTCATTCTTTTCCCCTTGAAGAACCATTTATCTTTTGCAGACCGATAGCGATCGTTATCCAGATTGTCGTTCTGAATACCATCGCGTAAACTGTGCGCATCTCGTATGCTCCACCCGAGGCAATATGCAACCCCAGCGCGGCAAAGACGACGGCTGTAGCGACTGCAATAAAAGCTGCGACATTGAAAGCCAGCGCTGGCCTCAGCAAAATCATAGCGGCGCAAATCACGTACAGAAAGCCCGCGATAAAATTTGCCCACAGCACAAAGAGGACATAATTGCCCGCACTGGCCTTTGCCTGCGCATTGAAAAAGAGCACGTCACCTCCTGCCTTGATGGTCACTAGGCCAAATAGCAGCGCCACCGCTGCAATGATGTAGCGTAGTACCGGTTTTGTACCACGCTCCGTTGTTTCTGTCTGTGTCATTTTTTCTCCTTCGCCAGGATTTTATGTCCCTGGCCTTTTTCTTCGAGTGTTTTGCCGTCGCGGATATTATAGATGCGTTTGAATGTCGGGATAATTTTTTCGTCGTGCGTCACCACGATGATGGCGGTTTCGTAGTGGCCGGCCATTTCATTGAGTATGCGGATTACGCCGAGTGCGCGTTCGCTGTCGAGGGGGGCCGTCGGCTCATCGGCGAGAATCACGGGCGGCCGGTTGACAAGCGCACGCGCAATCGAGACGCGCTGCTGTTCGCCGCCCGAAAGCTGCGACGGCATCGCCTTGGCCCGATGCGCAACATCGAGCGCTTTGAGTAATTCGAGCGCCAGTTTACGCGATTCAGAATTCGATTTTCCCGCAAGCATCGGCAACAGGGCGACGTTATCGGTAACGTCAAGAAACGGTATCAGGTACGGCGCCTGAAAGACGAAGCCTATCTTGTCACGCCTGAGCGCGCGCAGGTCGGGTATTTTCCAGCCGTCATCGTAGATGACATGGTTGCCGAGGGTCATTTGCCCTGCGCTCGGTTCAATGACCGCACCGAGGCACTTGAGCAGAGTGCTTTTACCCGACCCCGAAGGACCGATCAGCCCCACAACCTCGCCCGGCTCCACCTGCATATCGACACCCTTCAGCGCATCGACTGCGGTTTCACCCGAACCGTAACGCTTGCGTAATGCTGAAATGAGAATCCCGTTGCTGTCAGCCACCAATCGCCTCCCCAGGATCGACTTTTAACGCGACGCGAATGGCGATCAGGCTCGCGAGTGCGCAGATGACCAGCACCGCAATAAATCCGCGCAGCGAATCTTCGGGCAGCATGAGCACGTATTTCGGAAACACCGGCGCCCAGAAAGTCGAGGCCGTTTTGCCCACGACAAAACCGATGACGCCGAGCCCGAGCGCCTGCTGCATGATCATCGAGGCGATCGTGATGTTTTTTGTACCTATGAGTTTGAGTACCGCAATCTCGCGGATTTTCCCCAGCGTGAGAGTATAGATAATGAAGGCGACAATCGCGGCGCTGACGATTGCGAGAATCGCAAGAAACATGCCAATCTGCTTCGCCGCGGTCGCAATAAGTTTACCGATCAGAATCTCTTCCATCTGCGCGCGCGTGAAAACCTGCAGGCGTTTCCAGCGGCGAATCGGTTCGGCAACCTGCTCGGGGGTGAATCCGTTCTTAATCTGCACGAGCACTGCGTTGACGTACGGGTTCACGCTCTGTGAAGCGAGAACACCCTGCAACAGGCCCGGGACTCCGGGGCGGTTAAACGCAGGATTTGCCGCGGTGCGCCGGCGCTGCTGCTGGATGGCGTCGTTGTCTTTCAGAAACTGCGCCTCTTGCGCGTCTTTGAGCGGTATAAAAAGCATCGGATCGCCACCCGAAGAGACCATACGCCGGGTTAAGCCCACGACGTGGTAATAGTTGCGGCGAATCTGCACGCGGTCGCCTAATGCAAAACCCGCGGCGATATCGGCGACCGCTTCATAGTGGCCGCGGGTGATGTGGCGACCTGCGAGCAAATTTCCGGGCTGGCCGGGTTCACCGGGTAAGCCCGGTACGACGCCGACTACCATCACGCGCACATCCGCCTTCGTCGCCTTCACCTGCATGCTGAGATACGTCACATTGGCTGCGCGCGCAACACCCGGTACACTCATGAGGCTGCGGTACGTATCGTCGTAGATACTCGACGGTTCGGCGTATGGG
>CAZBSB010000253.1:0-3133 GCA_964494535.1 uncultured Rhodospirillales bacterium | reverse complement strand
CTCAAGATGTGGGTAATGCATCGCCACTTGGGAGAGGCACTACGGGTGAGGGCTATCAGCGCACATTACACTCTAGCCATTCCCTGCGCTGTACTCGGCGTCCATCAACTGCAGGCGGCCCGCCATATGGGCGTAAAACTGCTGCTTCAGGCGCTGGTGATCGTCTGATGCGGTGTCCAGCACGACCTCAAACACCAGCGGCTCGCTGCCGGATGCCTTAATCGTGAGGCCTTCAGAAAGGTTGGAGTAGGCGCGTTCCTCGCCGGCGGCCAGCGCACAGCCGCCCTCGGACTGGACGAGCGAAGCGCTGCCAGACAGGATGCGAATGCCGATCACGGCCAGGTTGAAATGGATCGCCGTGCCGGGAGTGAGCGTCAGGCGGTGGCGCGCCTGAATGGGAGCCGCCGGGAGCGGGGGTTGCGTTCGCGCAACAACTGGCACAACGCGCTGCGCTGCATGGTCTTCCGGGACAAGAACGGCTTCGCGCGGATTTCTGAAAAGCGAGGCGAGGATCATGAGGTTGTCTCCGTGCTGCTGGAACTCGACCGTTGAGACTCAGCATACGGAGGACGCGGGTGGATTGTCCCCCCCCCCCGGTGGGTGAAACTGGCTGCGCCGGGGGGTGAAAAAGAGGGGGAGTTGCGCTAGATCAGCCCGCTTTCCCGCGCGCGGCTGGTGGCTTCGACCCGGGATGTGACGCCCAATTTGCTGTAAACGTGGTTGATGTGCTTCTTGACCGTGCTGATATCCACCACCAGCCGGGCCGCGATTTCGGCGTTGGTGAGTCCCTCGGCCACCAATCGGAGGATTTCCCACTCGCGCTGGCTGAGCGGCTCAACAAGCTGCAGGTTGGCTTGCCAGGAGTCCGCCTTGCTGACATCAGGCGCATCAGGGGCTTCAGCGGGTTCGGCGAGCAGCTCCGCTATCACAGAAGCGAGTTCAAGCTGCTGCCCGCGCTGGACGGCGGCCTCGAAAACGGCTGGCGAAAGCTCGGCCTCCAGTTCCTTGAGATATCGAGCGCTGCCGTCACGCCACCAGAACAGATAAGGGGTGCGCAGGATCAGCGTGAGCTTTTCCACCGCAGCGGCTTTGTGCCCCGTGCTGCGCTCAATCTGCGCCACACGAAAGAATGTGTCGCAGATTTCCCATTTAAGACCGGCGTCGTGGGCGATCCGCAGGCCCTACCGGTAGCGGCGCATGGCTTCAGCGTAGTCCCGTTGTTCGAAGGCGAGTATGCCGAGGTGGTACGCGCCGCGAAAGCGCCCGGCGGCGTAGTGAAGTTCATTGGACGCATCCAGCGCCTGCTGAAAGTAACGGCGCGCTTCAGCCAGGTCTCCACGTTCCTGAGCTATAGTTCCGGCACCCTGACAGGCGTTGGCCAGAACGAACAGGTCGCCCGACTCCTCAGCGGATCGGAGGACTTCGCGCACGGCAGCCGTGGCCGTGGCACGATCCCGGTCCCAATAGGCGTTGGCGACGAATATGTTGGCCGCGCGGATAAACCATCCACTCTCTGCCCGCTGCGCCAGTGTCCGCCAGCGTAACGCCTCGTCAACGTATTCGGAAATCGTGTCCATGATGAGGGCATTGAGACAGACCGAGAGGTAGGCGAAGAGCAGCGCTTCAGAGTCCTCAAACGCGATCAGCCTGGCCAGCGCATCCTCAGCCAACTGGATGCCTTCGTGTGGAGACCCGGTTGCGCCCAGCCAGAAACCGTGGGCGGCGGTCAGGTCGGCCTTTACCATCTCAATCTCGCGGGTGGAGGGCAGGGAGCGCAGGCTTTCCTCCGCCTCGGTCACGAGCGCGATTCCCTGCGCGTACCAGCCCTGTACGTCATACACGAACCACAGGCTTCGGAGCGCCTTCGCGAGCGCGGGCGCGTTCCGTTGGTCCACATTGATGCGCCATGCGCGGCGGATATTCTCACTATCCCGAACCAGCTCGGCCATGGTCCGCTTCTGGTGGTGCTCGGCCAGCGTCGCCCACGACCGCGCCAGCAGTTCGGCGTACCACGCTGCGTAGGTGTCGCGCAGCGCCTCGGCCTGGCCCGGAAGGCTGGCAAGCTTCTCCTCACCATACTGGCGAAGCAGCTCGTGCAGGTCATAGCGCCCCTCTGGGCGAACCTGAATCAGCGACTTGTCCACGAGAGCAGAAAGCGTGGGCAGCGTCGCACCGGCCACCGCCTGCGCCGCCTCGCGCGTGAAGCCGCCGCGAAAGATAGACAGCTTCTGAAAGGCGTCCTGCTCGGCTTCAGACAGGCGATTCCAGGTCGGCTCGAAAACGGCGCGGATGCTGCGGTGGCGCGATTCACGGTTGCGTGCCGTCGTTTGCAGAAATTCGCTGCTGGCCTCAATCTCGGCGGCAATCTGCGCGAGGGGCATCATGCGCGCCCAGCCCGCCGCCATCTCCAGCGCCAGCGGCATCCCCCCCACCAGTTGGCAGATGTGAATGACCGCTTGCCGGTCGAACGTGTCCACGGCAAGGGCGGTGTTGGCCCGCCGGGCGTGCTGCAGAAACAAGTCGGCGGCGGGGTAGCGTTCGAGATCGGCCTCAGCCCCGGGCATGCCAAGCGCCGGTACGTCGTATACCCATTCTTCCAGCAGGTTCAGGCGTTCGCGCGATGTCGCCAGAATCTGAATACATGGCGCGTTCGCCAGCAGCTCAGACAGTATTTCAATGCCATCGAGGAGATGTTCGAGGTTATCCAGCACAAGGAGCATGGACTTGTCGCGGAAGTAGTCCAGCACCTGCTGCCGGGTATCTTCCTCGGGCTGAAGTCGAAAGCCCGCCGCCTCGGCCAGCATTGGGGCCAGCATTTCGGGGGCCGTGATCTGCTGCAAGGGGACGAAACAGGTGCGGTCTCTCCCGGCCGCTTCCACCGACGTCACCTCAACCGCCAGGCGCGTTTTGCCGATGCCGCCCGGGCCGGTGAGCGTGAGCAGGCGGCAGTTGGCATCCGCCATAAGGCGGCCAATGGTGGCGAGGTCTTCCTGGCGGCCTATCAGAGGCGCCGGAAAGGTGGGAACTGCGAAGGCGCCCAAGCCGGCAATCGCCCCCCTGTCTGTTCTATTATGGGATTATAGTACGAATTGCCGAATGGCGCGCCGGGGCGGGGGAAGTGACAGGCCAAACG
>CAZBSB010000252.1:0-3136 GCA_964494535.1 uncultured Rhodospirillales bacterium | reverse complement strand
TGGGCCTCGTAATGGTTATTCTCGGCATTATCGGAGAATACCTCTGGCGAATCTTCGACGAAGTAACTGCGCGGCCAGAGGCAGTGGTCGATGAAGTGTATTGAACGTGAATCCGTGCGTTTTGTCTTAGCCGGCGGAATCAACGCCGTAGCCACATACGCCGCGTATCTTCTCATGCTCCCCGTCACAGGCTATGCGCTGGCATATAGCATCACTTACGTGGGCGGAATAATTCTCTCGTACTATTTGAGCGCGCGGCTTGTGTTCCGCAGCCCTCTTCGATGGCGTCATGCGGTCCAGTATCCGCTGGTCTATATTGTGCAATACGCTCTAGGGATTACGTTGACGACGATTTTCATTAAGCATCTACACATTCGGGCTGAGCTTGTGTTGCCCCTCGTAATCGCGATTGCGGTACCCATTACGTTCTGGATGACACGCTGGATCATCAAGCGGGAGAAGAGCAATGACCGTAGTCCCACTTCTTGTCCAAGTTGACTATCAGGGGCGGAACGATCGGCAGGCGTCGATGACTCGGGTAACCTGCTCCTCCGAGAGGTGCGGGCCAATAGGCAAACTGAGGTGAGTTCGCGCCGCGGCTTCAGCTATCGGGAAGGTTCCTTCGGCGAGGCCCAAGGGAGCGAATGCACCCGACAAGTGCGGGGGGATCGGATAGTGCACCAGCGTTTGGATACCTTGCGCGGCGAGATGATCCTGGAAACGATCACGGGAATCGTGGTCAACTACGTATTGGTGCCACACGTGTTCCCGGTCGGGGGCGACCTCGGGCAAGCGCAAATAGGTGAGATCCGCAAGCGCTTTGGTATATAGGTTGGCTATCCGTCGTCGACGACTATTCCAGCCATCTAGATGTTGTAACTTGATGCTAAGGACAGCCGACTGTATCTCATCGAGTCGCGAGTTCGTCCCCAGCATGTCATGTACGTATTTCTGGCTGCTCCCATAGTTGCCCAGTGAACGGATTCGAGCAGCGAGGCTCGCGTCGTTGGTGGTCACGGCACCCGCATCACCGAGCGCTCCCAAGTTCTTGCCGGGATAAAAGCTCCATGCCACGGCATCAGCGTGACCGCCGATCCGCTCGCCTCGATAGCGGGCGCCATGCGCCTGAGCAGCGTCCTCCACCACCGCGAGTCCATGCTTCTTCGCTATCGCCATCAGATCCGTCATATCCGCAGGTTGGCCGTAAAGGTGCACGGGAATGATGGCCCGCGTTCTAGAAGTGATGGCGGCGTCGACTCGAGTTGGATTGATGTTCCATTGGCCAACAACAGGTTCCACGCCTACCGGGTAGGCGCCAACACGTGCGATTGCCAGCCAGGTGGCGATGTAGGTGTTCGACGGAACGATGACCTCGTCACCCCTGCCAATCCCCAATGCCTGCAGTGCGAGGACGATAGCATCCAGGCCGTTGCCGACTCCTACGGCGTGTTTTGCGCCGGTGAATTCGGCGAATTTGTCTTCGAACGCGACTGTTTCGTCGCCGAGTATGTACCAGCCACTCCGCACGACTCGCTCGACGGCCGCCAAGACCGGACCTTCGAGCTCCTCTGTAGCCGCGCGAACATTGAGAAATGGCACCGAAGCCTGCAAAACCCGATCCTCTTTCGCCGGATGGTCAAACGAAGGCATTCGTATGACCGCCGTTTTCTCCACTGGCCGTTGAAGCGCCTACCCTCGCTGTGAACTCATGGTAGTCCCGGATGTAGTCGCTTTCGTCATAAGTCATTGATGCGAAGACTAGGCATATCGCACCGGAACAGAAATTCGTCAACTGCGTCCATATCATGCTGGGCACATATAGTCCATTGTAGGAGCGGTTGAGTGTTACGGTCCTTCGGCTCTCCTTCCCGTCATCGAGCGTGACCGAAAATGAACCGGAAGCGGCGACAATGAACTGCTGGAGTGCCCGATGGGCGTGCCCGCCACGTTCCGCTCCCCCGGGGACATCGTAAAGATAAAACACTCGCTCGATCTCAAAAGGCACGTGTAACCCGCCATACAGCGGAGACAGGCTTCCTTCTGGGTTATCGATTTTCTCAAGATTCACAATCTCGCACGCGTCGAGTCGGGTCACTGCATACTCCGATATCGTAGAAAGTCTCCGTAATGACGGACGTAGTCGTCGGGCGAAAACGGGTTAGAGGCGAGCACAAGTGCAACTGCATTCGTGGAAAAATTGATCATCTCCCGCCATATGAGGTTCGGAACGAAAAGAGCGTGGTAAGAGCGATTGAGGGTATATCGGACGTGATGCGAACCATCGTCGAGCAGGACTTCGAAGCTGCCAGACAGTGCCAGGATGACTTCGCAACCTTCGCGGTAGGCGTGTCCGCCGCGGAGTGATCCGCCCGGGACGTCATAGATCCAAAAGGCCCTCGCTATTTTGAACGGTATATGTCGGGCGGATTCAATGAAAGTCAAGTTGCCTCGTGGGTCCCGAATTCTCGGTAGGTCGATTATTTTGCAGTCATGGCTGCTCGTCGTCACGATGTACCCACATACCTTTTTTGGAGGGTGCCATTCGATACGGAGATCCTCATCTGGGCGGCCGAAAGTTGACGCGCAGCCGACGTCGAGATGCTCAACGCTCGCTTACCGAGCCCGTTATTCCCGCTTGAAGTCATTGCGCCGCAGTTCCTTACAGAGACAACGAAGTACATTGGCGACTACTACCTGTCAATTAGGGGTCGTCTTACCAGCCATGCTCACACCCGCGCTAGCTAGTCAATCCTAGCTCTATCAGGCATATCGCGATGTCGGATCAATACGTCCATGCGTTCAGAGGTTGGTTCGCGAGTACGCCGACTACGTTGGGCGCGCCACGACTACTACACCGTCGCACACGCCACTTGACATCGGATAGTCGCGGATATTCCCTTCGCCAAAGACTTCGCGCGCCATGTCGACATAGTGGCGCGGCGGGCGAATAAAATCTCCTTCGTCAAGCCGGCGGACGATGCGCCCGATGAGGTTCCACCGGTTTGGCGGCGGAACTGCCTCGAGCATTACTAGAACACCCCTCTCTGGGGCCAGAACACGCCGTACTTCTTCGAGGACAGCTCGCGCAACGGCGTCATCCAGGTGGTGAATCACTCCGAAGATCAGTACGGCATCA
>CAZBSB010000251.1:2482-3161 GCA_964494535.1 uncultured Rhodospirillales bacterium | reverse complement strand
GGAGCTGTCAAACGGCGCCCAGGCGCATAATGGTGCGAGACTTTCCATAGATCCTTGGCCGGCAACGGTTTTCGGGTCGGATAGCCGTTCACATAATCAGCCGGCACAGACGCGTTGCCCGTGAGGCAATAGGGTGTAACCGCATGAGCGTTTTAGAGGCGCTCAGGCATAACTATTTGCCGTTTCTGGCGCCCGACACGCACTCCGCAAGGAACGGTCGCGGCGACGAGACGGCGGGAGAGATAAAATATGGCCAAGCGTATGCTTGTGGATGCAACCCATCCCGAGGAAACACGGGTTGCTATCGTTGACGGTCAGCGTCTCGATGACCTGGACTTCGAAGTCGCCAATCGCAAAATGCTGAAAGGCAACATCTATCTGGCGAAAGTGATCCGGATAGAGCCTTCTTTGCAAGCCGCCTTCGTGGAATATGGCGGCAACCGGCACGGTTTCCTCGCTTTCGCTGAAATCCACCCGGATTATTACCGGATTCCCATCGGCGACCGACCGGAAGGCGCGGACGCGGACCCCGATGATCTGGCGGATGCCCCCATCATCGCGGAAGGCTCCGGTGGTTCAGCGCCAGAAGCCGATGAAGACGATGCCGAACCCATGAGCGTGGGCGAAGCCGCAGCACCGGACGGCAATGCCGGCTGGAGCGACGAGCCGGGCAACGGCT
>CAZBSB010000251.1:0-2472 GCA_964494535.1 uncultured Rhodospirillales bacterium | reverse complement strand
AACGGCTCCCTCAGTGATGTCATGCCCGGTTTTGCGCTGGAGTCGCACGATTCGCTGGTTAGCGACTTTTCACAACCGACCGAGCCGATGCGCGCCAGCCTGGCGGATGAACCGGTTGCCGCCGACGCTGCAGCCGCGCCGGATGGCGAGGCCGCGCCGGCCGCTGACAGCAGTTTTGACACCGTTGGCGGCGAAGCCGCCGATGTCGCGCCGGAGCGTTTTGTCCGTCCGCGCCGGCCGCATTATAAAATCCAGGAAGTCATCAAGCGCCGGCAGGTGATGTTGATTCAGGTGGTCAAGGAAGAACGCGGCAACAAGGGCGCGGCGCTGACCACTTATCTGTCGCTGGCCGGCCGCTATTGCGTGCTGATGCCCAACACCGCGCATGGCGGTGGCGTTTCCCGCAAGATCACCAACCACCAGGATCGGCGGCGGATGAAGGAAATCCTGGATCAGCTGGACGTGCCGGAAGGCATGGCGCTGATTCTCCGCACCGCCGGCATGGAGCAGGAGATCAGCGAAATTCAGCGCGATCTCGATTATCTGCTGCGCCTGTGGAACAATGTGCGCGAGCGTACGCTGGAATCCAGCGCGCCGGCGCTGATCTATGAAGAAGCGAACCTCATCAAGCGCTCGTTGCGCGATCTCTATAACCGCGATATCAGCGAAATCCAGGTTGCCGGCCGCGAAGGTTATGACCACGCGCGCGACTTCATGCAAATGATGGTGCCGGATTCGGTGGACAAAATCCGGTTGTATGAAGACAACAACATCCCCCTCTTCTTCCGTTATCAGGTGGAAGATCAGATTGACGCGTTGCACAGCCCGGTGGCGCAATTGCGCTCCGGCGGCTATCTGGTCATCAACCCCACGGAAGCTCTGGTCTCCATTGACGTCAATTCCGGCCGCGCCACCCGCGAGCGGCATATCGAGGAAACGGCGCTGAAGACCAACCTGGAAGCGGCGGATGAAATCGCCCGCCAGTTGCGCCTGCGCGACCTCGCCGGCCTGGTGGTCATTGACTTCATTGACATGGAAGACGGCCGCAATAATGCGGCGGTCGAGCGGCGGATGAAAGATGCCATGCGCTCCGACCGCGCGCGGCTGCAAATTGGCCGCATCTCGCATTTCGGGCTGATGGAATTGTCGCGCCAGCGCCTGCGCCCCAGCCTGCTGGAAACGAATTTCGAGAAATGCCCGCACTGCGCCGGCCTGGGGCATGTGCGCTCCACGGAATCTACGGCGCTCTCGGTACTGCGCGCGTTGGAGCATGAAGGCATCAAGAACCGCGGCAATGATTATCTAGTCAAGCTGGCCGGCGAGGTCGCGCTCTATATCCTCAACCACAAGCGCGCCGCATTGGCTTCCATCCAGCAGCGTTATGGTATTCAGGCGCAGTTCGAAGCCGGCACGGCGGAGAACCCCTCTGAATTCACTGTGGAGCGGCAAAAGCAGCGCAGCCGTGACGAAGATGGCCCCGTTGTGGACGCGCAAGCGCTGATGGCGGATGAGTTCACCGCCCGCCCCGCCCGCCGCGACGAGGAACGCGAACCACGTGAAGGCGGCCGCCGCGAGCGTGGCGAACACAGGAACGATCGCGAGCGCGGCGAACAGCGGCATGATCGCGGCCGTGACCGCCCGCGCCGGAATGACCGGCCGCGCCCCGAAGCAGGCGCTCAGACACCGACCGGCGACGCCGAAGCAGCTGACGACAACCAAGCGGAAGCCAACGAGCCAAACGGCAATAACGGCGACACCCGTTTTGCCAACCAGGACGATCCACGGCGCCGGCGCCGTGGCCGCCGGGGCGGTCGCCGTCGCGGCCGTGGTGAAGGCGACAACGAACCAGGCGCGCCAGGACGGTCGGAGGATTGGAATCGCGGCAACGCCGCCAACGGCAACGCGCAGAGCACGGCAGCGCCGACGGGCGAACCGCAACAGCAACCCGCTTTCACGCCACCGCCCATCCCCAGCAGCATTTTCGAGCTGGACACCACGCCGCGTGAAGAGCAGCGGGCGCAACCCTATCAGCCTTATGAAGTGATCAATGAGACGTCGGACAAGCCCAAGATGGGCTGGTGGCGCCGTCTCACCGGACAATAAGCCGATGCAGGAACAGCGACGCCGACGCGTCAATCCCCGCTTCAGCACGCTGCGCGGCGTGGCGCTATTCGGCTGTTTGCTGCTGGCGCTTACTTTCTCTGCCTCGTCATCGCCGGCCAAAGACGAACGCCGCACCGGACCGCGCCTCAATTACATCCGCGATGCCGAGATTGAGCATAATCTGCAGGTGATGCTCGCACCCATCATGCAGGCCGCCGGGTTGGAGCCGCAGGCCGTGCGTTTCATTTTAGTGCAGGACAATGTCATCAACGCCTTCGTCGCCGGCGGGATGAATGTGTTCGTCTATACCGGTCTCATCCAGAAGACAGACACGCCTGACCAGCTCATCGGCGTGCTGGCGCATGAATT
>CAZBSB010000250.1:2025-3167 GCA_964494535.1 uncultured Rhodospirillales bacterium | reverse complement strand
ATTGGCAGAAAAAACTTAAAATATCATGTAATCCGGCTTGCCAGCGCGCCGCCCGACCGCTAATTTCGCGCCATTGCACGGCGAATATATTGACGATTGTTAACCAAAAACATTGACCACAACAGATTGGGGCGTCGCCAAGCGGTAAGGCAGCGGGTTTTGGTCCCGCCATTCGAGGGTTCGAATCCTTCCGCCCCAACCAAAACATATGAACGGCCGCAGGAAAACACGAGGGTGCTTGCCGCCGGTTTTTGATGAAATCTTTGCGCCTCGCGCGGATTGACCATAGCCAAGATGCAGCAAACTACTGACGCAGATCAACCCGCGCCCAAACCGGATCAATCCGGTCTGGCTTGCTTGGTCATGTTGCTGCGCTTCCACGGCCTGGCGGTGGAGTCGCAGCAAATACTGCATCAGTTGGGCGCGCTCCCCAACCTGACGGACATGGTGCGGATCGGCAAAGCGATGCAACTCAAGGCGCGGTGCATTCGCACCAATTGGGAGAAACTGCCGCAAGGCGCCTTGCCGGCCATTGCCCAGCGCACGGATGGCAGCTTTTGCATCCTGGCGAAAATCATCAACGACCAGGCTTTGATCCACGAAATGGCACAGCCGCGCCCCACCACCATCACGCAGGCGGAGTTTGCAGCGCAATGGAACGGGCAACTCGTCCTGATGTCGCGCCGCGCCACGCTTGGCGACCTAGCGCGGCGTTTTGACATCGCCTGGTTTATGCAAGCGATCTATAAATACCGCCATCTGCTCAGCGAAGTATTGGTCGCCTCGTTCTTCCTGCAGCTGTTTGCGCTCGTGTCGCCGCTGTTCTTCCAGGTGGTGATTGACAAGGTGCTGGTGCATCGCGGGTTGACAACGTTGGACGTCATCATCATCGGCATGGCGCTGGTGGCGATTTTCGAAAGCCTGCTGACGGCGCTCCGCACCTATGTGTTCGCACATACCACCAGCCGCATTGATGTCGAGCTGGGTGCCAAGCTGTTCCGGCATCTCATCGCGCTGCCCATCGGGTATTTTGAAGCCCGACGCGCCGGCGACAGCGTGGCGCGCGTGCGAGAGATGGAGAATATCCGCAACTTCCTCACCGGTTCGGCGCTCACGCTGGTTATTGATTTGTTCTTCACGCT
>CAZBSB010000250.1:0-2015 GCA_964494535.1 uncultured Rhodospirillales bacterium | reverse complement strand
TTGATCGTGATGTTCTGGTATTCCGTGCCGCTGACCTTGATCGTGGTCATCTCACTGCCAATTTATTTCGTCATTTCCGCCCTGACCACGCCGCTGTTCCGCCGCCGCTTGGACGAAAAATTCAACCGTGGTGCCGAGAACCAATCCTACCTGGTGGAAAGCGTGACCGGGATTGAAACGCTGAAAGCCATGGCTGTCGAGCCGCAGATGCAGCGCCGCTGGGAGGAGCAATTAGCCGGATATGTGCTAGCCAGTTTCAAAACGCTCAATCTCGGCAACTGGGTCAGCCAATCGGTGCAGCTGGTCAGTAAACTCGTGACAGTGGCCATTCTCTATTTCGGCGCTAAGAGCGTGATGGCCGGAACGCTGAGCGTCGGCGAGTTGGTGGCTTTCAACATGCTGGCCGGCCGCGTTTCCCAGCCGGTGTTGCGCTTGGCGCAAATCTGGCAGGATTTTCACCAGACGCGCATTTCCATTGACCGTCTCGGCGATATTTTGAACACCAAGCCGGAACCGCAGTTCTCGCCCGGTCGCGCCGCGCTGCCCGCCATCAAGGGCGCCATTGGCTTTGATCATGTCAATTTTCGCTACCGTGCGGACGCCCCGCTGGTTTTGCAGGACGTGCATCTCAGCATACCGGCGGGACAGGTGGTCGGCATCGTCGGCTCCTCCGGCTCCGGCAAATCCACGCTCACCAAGCTCATTCAACGGCTGCACATTCCCGAAAGCGGGCGCGTGCTGATAGACGGCGTGGATACCGCGGCGGTGGACGCCGCCTGGCTGCGCCGCCAGATCGGCGTGGTGCTGCAGGACAATGTGCTGTTCAATCGCAGCGTGCGCGAAAACATCGCGCTGGCTGATCCCGGCACGCCCATTCAGCGCATCATGCAAGCGGCAAAGTTGGCTGGCGCGCATGACTTTATTTTGGAACTGCCGCAAGGTTATGAGACGTTGGTGGGCGAGCGCGGCAGCGGCCTTTCCGGCGGCCAGCGCCAGCGCATCGCCATCGCTCGTGCGCTGCTGACCAATCCGCGCATCCTGATTTTCGATGAAGCGACCAGCGCGCTGGATTATGAAAGCGAAAAAATCATTCACACCAATATGTATGACATCGTCAAAGGCCGCACCGTCATCATCATCGCCCACCGCTTGTCCAGCGTGCGCTATTGCCAGCGCATCCTGACCATCGAAAAAGGCCGCATCGTGGAAGATGGCACGCATGACGCGCTGGCGCGCAGCAACGGGCGCTATGCCAGCCTGCTGCGGTTGCAAGGCGGTGGCGCATGAAGCGTATTGTCGAAAGTTTGATGCGCTGGTTCAAACTGCCGTCTCGCCAGCAAGAGCAAGCGGCGTTTTTGCCGGCGGCGCTGGAGATTATCGAAACGCCGGCCTCGCCCGCCGGGCGCGCCTTGGGCGGCTGCCTCATCGCGTTCTTCCTCATCGCCCTGTTGTGGTCGGTCTTCGGCACGGTGGATATCATCGCCGTCGCATCGGGAAAAATCGTGCCGTCCGGACGCAGCAAAACCATCCAGCCGTTTGAAACCGGCGTGGTGCGCGCCATCCATGTGCGTGACGGGCAGAGCGTACAGGCGGGCGAAACGCTGCTGGAAATTGACCCGACCTTCAACGACGCGGAGCGCAGCAAGGCCGAAACGGAACTGCGCCAAGCGAGGTTGGACGCCGCGCGCCTGCGCGCCTTGACCGACCCGGTCAGCGCCGACGCGCCGGCGATCTGGCCTGATGACGCGCCGCCAGCCGCGCAGGCCATGCAGCAACAATTGCTCGACAATCAGCGCCAAAGCCTGACCGCGAGACTGAATGGCCTTGATGAGCAAATTGCCCAAAGCAACGGTAATCTGGCCGCGGTGGAAGCGACCATCGTGAAGCTGCAGGAAAGTCTGCCGCTGCTGGGCAAGCGCGCCGAGATCCGCCAGAAACTCTCCGAGCAGGGCTATGGCTCGAAGCTGGAAGCTCTGACCACCCAGCAGCAATTGTTGGAGACGCAGAACGAACTC
>CAZBSB010000249.1:2867-3172 GCA_964494535.1 uncultured Rhodospirillales bacterium | reverse complement strand
CAGCTCCTCAAGATCCTTCGCCGTCAGCGGCTTGTGGCCGTCGCTCATCACCATCACCTGGTCATGCCAGTTTTTCCTGGCTGGACTACCGCTGGTCTTCGTCGGGTTGGTCTTGTTGATGCTGCCGGCGGCCGGCATGGCGGCTTACTATTTGCTGCCGCATGTGCAGTCCCGTATAGACCGGTTCATCGCACCGGGCAAAGGCGAGAATTATCAGGTGGACAAGGCGCTGGAGGCTTTCAGCAATGGCGGGGCATTCGGCACCGGTGCCGGCGGCGGCACGGTGAAGCTGACGCTGCCGGACG
>CAZBSB010000249.1:0-2857 GCA_964494535.1 uncultured Rhodospirillales bacterium | reverse complement strand
GTGGCCGGCGAGGAAATGGGTCTGGTGGCCTGCCTGGTCATCGTGCTGCTTTATGCCACCATCGTCCTGCGCGGCTTCTGGCGCTTACGGCGCGAGCAGAATCTGTTCGTCGTGCTGGCGGCCAGCGGGTTGCTGCTGCAATTCGGGCTGCAGGCCATCATCAACATCGCTTCTGCTTTGCATCTCATGCCGACCAAGGGCATGACGCTGCCCTTCATTTCCTATGGCGGCTCGTCGCTGCTGGCGGTATCCTTGGCCATGGGGATGCTGCTGGCGCTGACACGCAAGCGGCACGGCCGCGGCGAGGCATGATGACGGAAACAGGCAATCTGGACGACTTAGTCCCGCTGGTGGTCTTGGCGGCAGGCGGCACCGGCGGACATATTTTCCCGGCCGAGGCGCTGGCGCGCGAATTGCTGGCGCGCAAAATCCGCGTGGCCTTGCTGACCGACCGGCGCGGCGGCGCCTTCAGCGCCGATCTGGCGGTGCCGGTGCATCGGATTCATGCGGCAGCCTTCGGCGGCGGCGTGGTGCGCAAGCTCGTCAGCGTGGGACAAATGGCGCTGGGCTATCTGCAGGCACGCGCTTTGCTCCACAAACTGCGGCCGACTCTAGTGGTGGGGTTCGGCGGTTATCCTTCGGTGCCCACGGTCTATGCGGCGGCCAATAGCGGCATCACCATCATCCTGCATGAACAAAACGCCGTGCTGGGGCGCGCCAACCGCGCCTTGATGGCGAAGGCGAAACTCATCGCCACCGGTTTTCCCAGCGTCGCCGGCTTGTCCGCCGCCGCGCCTACGCTGGTGCAGACCGGCAACCCCGTGCGGCCGGCCTTCGTCGCGCTGCGCGAGCAGCCCTATCCGGCCATTCAGCCCGACGGGTCGCTCAATTTGTTCGTGATGGGCGGCAGCCAAGGCGCCCGCGTCTTCAGCGAAACGGTGCCGAAGGCGCTGGCGCTGCTGCCGGAGCCGCTGCGCCGGCGCATCAGCATCGCCCAGCAATGCCGCGCCGAGGATATGGAACGCGCCCGCGCCGCTTTTGCCGCCGCCGGGCTGGAGCCGGAACTGGCCACCTTCTTCCGCGACGTGCCGGAACGGCTGGCGAAATGCCATTTGGCGATTTGCCGCTCTGGCGCTTCCACCATCGCGGAACTCACCGCCATCGGCCGGCCGGCCATTCTGGTGCCCTATCCGCATGGCCATGCCGGCGAGCAGAAGGCGAATGCGGAAGCAGTGGCGGAAGCCGGCGGCGCCTGGGTGATACCGCAGGAGGCGTTTACGCCGGAGGCGCTTTCCGTCCGGTTGGAAGCCTTGCTCAATTTGCCCGCGACGCTTGACAAAACGGCGCAGGCCGCCCGAAGCTGGGGCACGGTGCGAGCCGCCAGCAATCTCGCCGATTGCGTGCAACAATTGCTGCACACCCCCGCCCATGAACCACCACAATTTTTGGATAACCAGGCCGCATGAACAATATCCTCACCCCCATCGGCAGCCCGCAGGGCGCTGCCCACCGTTTCTCTCCCGCCGCCATCGGCACGATTCATTTCGTCGGCATCGGCGGCATCGGCATGAGCGGCATCGCCGAAGTTCTGCATCATCTGGGCTACAAGGTGCAGGGCAGCGACCAGGCGGATAACTATAACGTCAAACGGCTGCGCGAACGCGGCATTCCGGTGACCATCGGCCACAAGGCAGAGAATCTGGGCGATGCCGGCGTGGTCGTCATCTCCTCCGCCGTCAAGCCGGGGAACCCGGAAGTGGTGGCGGCACGCGCCGCCTTGCTGCCGGTGGTGCGCCGCGCCGAAATGCTGGGCGAACTGATGCGCCTGAAATGGGCGGTCGCGGTGGGCGGCACGCACGGCAAGACCACCACCACCTCGCTGGTCGCCAGCCTGTTTGACGCCGCGGGGCTGAACCCCACCGTCATTAATGGCGGCATCATCAACGAATACGGCACCAACGCCCGCCTGGGCACCGGCGACTGGATGGTGGTTGAGAGCGACGAGTCCGACGGCAGCTTCACCCGCCTGCCCGCCACCATCACGGTGGTGACGAATATTGACCCGGAGCATATGGATCATTACCACGATTTCGCGGCGGTGAAGGCCGCCTATGATACTTTCGTGCAGAACATCCCGTTCTACGGATTCGCCGTGCTGTGCATTGACCACCCGGAAGTGCAGGCGATGATTCCGCGCGTAGCAGACCGCAAAATCATCACCTACGGTTTCAGTGCGCAGGCGGATCTGCGTGGCGTCAATCTGCGGCCGGACAATGGCGGCACCACCTTCGACGTGACGATCACCGACCGCAAGAGCGGCGCCACGACCACACTCAATGACCTGCGGCTGCCGGTCATCGGCCAGCATAATGTGCAGAATGCGCTCTCCGCCATCGCCATCGGCCACCAATTGGACTTCACGGAAGCGGCGATCCGCAACGGCTTGCAGCGCTTCAGCGGCGTCAAACGGCGCTTCACCCGCACCGGCACGGCGAACGGCGTGACGGTGGTGGATGATTACGGGCATCATCCGGTGGAAATCGCTACCACGCTCAAGGCGGCGCGGCAGGCGGCGGGCAGCAACCGCGTCATTGCCGTGGTGCAGCCGCACCGCTACACGCGCCTCTCCGGCTTGTTCAACGAGTTTTGCACCTGCTGCAACGAAGCAGACATGGTGCTGGTGGCTGACGTCTATGCCGCCGGCGAAAGCCCGATTGACGGCGCCACCCGCGACGCGCTGGTGGCAGGGATGCGCGAACGCGGCCACCGCGCCGTGCAGCCGCTGGCGGGGCCGGAAGAGCTGGCCAGCAAAGTGGCGGAACTGGCGCAGCCGGGCGATCTAGTCATTTGCCTCGGC
>CAZBSB010000248.1:0-3181 GCA_964494535.1 uncultured Rhodospirillales bacterium | reverse complement strand
CACCGAACCGGTCGCTTCGAGGACCGCGGCGGACGCATAATTCTCGCTCGCGATCATCTCGAGCGAATCGACCTGCCGGCCGCGCTCTTGCTCGATGATCTGCGCGACGGCGGGGTCGAGCCGGGAAAGGACGGACATAGCTGCCTCGTGGGTTCGGTATGGGAGTCCACCAAGAGTACGGGGCGAACGCGGGAGGTGCTATCCGAGCGAGCCGCTTCCCGCTTTCCGCTGCTCACTTGCCGGGCCGCCCACGTATAGTTCGCGGCACCGCCGAAGGAGCTTCGCCAATGAGCATTAGCTGGGACGAAATCGCGCCCGACTTCCATCGCATCACCAGCCGCGTGGTCTGGTGCACGGTCACGACCGTCGACGCAAAGGGCCGGCCGCGTGCCCGGATACTCCACCCGGTCTGGGATGGGCAGACCGGCTGGATCGCCACCGGGCGCGATTCGTTCAAGGCGAAACACCTCAAGGCGAATCCGTACGTCTCCTGCAGCTACTGGGACCAGAACCACGAACAGGTCTACGCCGAGTGCCGCGCCGAATGGGCCGACGACCAGGCGACGAAGGACCGCATCTGGGACCTGGTGAAGAATGCGCCGCCCCCCGTGGGCTACGATCCCGGCCTCTTCTGGAAGGGCGGCCCGACCGACCCGGGTTTCGGCGCGCTCAAGCTGGAGCCGTGGCGCGTGGAAGTCTGGTCGTTGCAGGAAATGGTGCAGGGCAAGCCGTCTCGCGTCTGGCGGCCATAGGCGCTGGTATGCTGGACTGATGAAGACGGGAATCGTGTTTCCTGGTGCGGAAGGGCGGCAACGTCATGTGGGCACCTTCCCGGCGCACATTGAATTGGTAAGCACCGTCGACACTGGCCGGCGCCGCTACGGCCGCATCGATGCCACGCAAGTCCGTCGGGTGATGGCGGAACGAGTCGTGATCGATACGGGGGCGAACCTGCCCGCTCTCTCCTCTCACATCGTGGGCCTGCTGGGCCTCAGACCGATGCGAGAGGTCGATTGCAAGAGCGAAGCCGGAGTGCGCACTGCGCTCGTCTTCGGTGACGTGACCCTATCGGTGAACGGTCGCAGCGCTCCCTTCGAATGCATAGAGTCATTCGGAGATGAGCCAGTCACTCTCGGAATCTTGCCCCTTCAGGCGCTCGGCCTCGAATTGGACCTTCAGAATCAGCGGCTCATCTTGCTCCCTGACCGTGGGCCTGACACGTACGTAATGGCGCTTTAGGACTGGAAGTCAGTCGTCGAGCACGGCGAACAGGTCTCCAAGCGAGAGCTCGAAGCCAGGGAGGCACTCCGCACGCAAGACGTCGACCGCGCGGCCTTTCCGCGCGCGGCCTTCGAACACCTGCGCCGTGCGCGTGGATGGATCGATGAGCCAGCAGGCCTCGACGCCGCTGGCGCGCAGGAACTCGCACTTGCGTTGCAGCTCGGCGAGCGTCTGGTCCTTCGAGCGGACTTCAACGGCGAGGGTTGGCGGAGCCTCGTTCCCGCGCGGGATGCCGGGCTTCCAGTAGGAAAGGTCGGGCAGGCGGTAGTTCGGGAGATCACCGAGCCTGGCGCGCGCTTCGGGCCCGGCCCTCCCTCCGTGAGCCTCCATCCAGCTTCCCAGCCGAATCGAAAGACGGAAGATAAGTTCGGCGTGCTCTTCTTGCGGCATAGGCTTTTGCAGCACCACCCCGTCGACGTATTCGAGGTACGGCTTCTCCTCCGGAAGGGCGAGGTACTGCTCTGGTGTCATGCGCACACCGTGATACCTCGACTGCCAGCGGGGGCGAGTCGGTGGTTTGGTGCGGGGCGCGGTCGGCTGCCGGATTGCCATGGTCGAATTGTACGGCCGCGGCGGCGTTCCCGGCGCCGGTGGGGCAATATACTTCAACAATGAAGACGGGAATCGTGTTTCCTGGTGCGGAAGGGCGGCAACGTCACGTGGGACAAATCCGGACGACAATCACGCTCGAAAACCGCGACGACCTCGCGCGTGCCCGCTACGGCGACATTTCGGCTGACGATATCCGCGCGGTGACTGTCAGCGACGTGTTGGTGGATACCGGCGCGTCGATCCTGCGTGTGCCGGCCCGGATCATCGAGCGATTGGGGCTCGGATTCGTACGCGAGGTACAGACCGATACGGCCACCGGGCCGGTAATCTCGCGGATCTTCGGCGACGTCCGACTCACGGTTGAAGGCAGGAGCGCAACGTTCGAGTGCCTCGAGATGCCGGGAGGAGACGCAGTCCTCCTCGGCGTGATCCCGCTGGAGACGCTCGGGCTGGAGCTGGACCTGCGCAACCAGCGCTTCATCCTGCTGCCGGATTACGGCCCGGAAACGTACATTTCGGCTCTCTGACGTCAGTTCCGGCGCACGCCCAGCGTCACGCGCGTTCCCTCCAGGTCCTGTTCCGCGCCGTGCGCACCCGCTGGAGGCGCCGCGATGATCAGGTCCGTGGTCAGCGTTTCGCCGCGGATGTAGTCGCCCTGCGACGCGACGACTCGCGCGACTTCGGCATCGCCGGCGACCCAGGTCGTGATGCGGTCCGCGAGTTCGAACCCGGCCTCCCGGCGCATGTCCTGGATGCGGCGCACCAGTTCGCGCGCGAGACCCTCGTCTGCAAGTTCGGGCGTGATGGCGGTGGTCACGGCAACGGTGTAGCCCGCTTCCTGCGCGGAGGCGAAGCCTTCGGTGTCCTGGGCCTGGAGCAGGATGTCCTCCGCTTCGAGCTCCTTCCCGGCCACCGAGACGGTACGCCCGCGACGGACCGCTTCGGCGACTTCCGCGGGCACGAGCCCCGCGAGACCCGCGCGGATCACCGCAACTTCCGCGCCGTACTTCTTGCCGAGCACCGGGAGGTTCGGTTTCACGTCGTAGCGGACGACGGCTGTCTCGTCTTCGAGCATCGTCAGCGTCTTTGCGTTCAGCTCTTCGAGCACGAGGTTGGCGTTCTTCCGCAGCGCCGCCGCTTCGTCCGGCGTGCGCACCTTCACGAGCACTTCCGCGACGGGCTGACGGACTTTGATCTGCGCCTTCGCGCGCGCGGCACGGCCGAGGGAGCAGGCCCGCTTCACCAGTTGCGTCTCCGCGTTCAAGCGCTCGTCGATGAGCGCGGCATCGGCTTCCGGCCAACTCGCGAGGTGCACGCTGATCGGCGCTGAAGCGTCGTTCGAGACGAC
>CAZBSB010000247.1:2935-3198 GCA_964494535.1 uncultured Rhodospirillales bacterium | reverse complement strand
GCTTTGGGCAGCACCATGGCGAAGGCCATGGCGGCTTGAGTATAGCGGCGAACTATGCCATAGTCTCAACGTATGACTTTATGTTAAGAGGATAACATGCTGCGTTTTGCGCTGGCCTTGTTGGTCTCCCTTTGTGTTTTTGCGCCAACAGCCGTGCGTGCCGAAGAAGACTTGGCAGCGGCACAAAAATTCTTCGAATCCTACCTGGACGCTGGATACAAGTATGATAAGTCCATTTTAGATATGTTTGCGGCTGATGCTGT
>CAZBSB010000247.1:0-2925 GCA_964494535.1 uncultured Rhodospirillales bacterium | reverse complement strand
CATCACCACACTCGCGGCGGACGGCGCGCCAGTAGTTGGCGAGATGAACGCCGAACAAATCCGCAAGGCTCTTGAAAGTTATGTAACCGATGGTGAAAAGCAAGGCGTCAAAATGACGTTTGATAAAGTCAGTTATGCGGCCACGCCCAATGGGGTGCGTGTTACGGCGACAACGAATTATCACCACCTCTGTCACAACGATGATCTATACGCGGCGCTTTTAACCCGCGACGATAAGGGTAGCTATAAAATCAAGGAAGAATTCTTCCGCCGCCCGGCCGAGACGCAATGCAAAAAGCCTTAGCGTTTCCGAGTCTGATATAGCCTATGCTGCAGTCTATCACTTTCCACGCCGAAGCGCCCGGGCGCAGCTTGTTGGTGCTGGGCGCCGTGCATGGCGACGAGATTTGTGGGCCTGTGGCTATTCGCCGTATCATTGGCGAATTTGAGCAAGGCAAGGTTGGCCTGACGTCCGGGCTTGTGACCTTCGTGCCCATCTGCAATCCCCGCGCTTATGCCCAGAATATGCGTTACACAGAACGCAATCTTAACCGCAACCTGCTACCGCAAGAGCAGCCGGACTGCTATGAAGCCGTGTTAGGCAACCTGCTCTGCCCATTACTCCGCGACCATGACGTGCTGCTTGACATTCATTCCTATCATGTCGGCGGACCGCCGTTCGTGTTCATTGACCCGGCGGATGATCGCAACATCGCCTATGCCGCCGCCTTGGGCGCCGACACGGTGTTGAGCAATTTCGCCGGCGCCATCACCGCCACTGGCCGGAGCGACGGCAACGCCGCCAACTGGTCTATCGGCACCACGGAATATGCGCGCATGTTCGGTGCGATGTCTGTCACGCTGGAATGCGGGCAGCACCGCGCGCCGGATGCGCCGGATGTCGCCTATCGCGCCATCATCGGCGCGCTTGGTCATTTGGGCATGGTGGCGATGCCAGACACCACCCCCCTGCCCCGCCCGCGACATGTCCGCACCGAAAGCGTGACCTACCGTGACGATGCCGGCACCTTCGTGCAACCTTGGCGCCATCTGCAGCCCTTGGCAGCTGGCACACACATTGCCACCCGCGCCAACGGAGAAAAGCTTATGACCCAGCAGGATAGCGTGATCATCCTGCCACGCGCCGATGCTGAAATCGGCGCTGAATGGTATTATCTGGGACGCGCAATCGCGGCTTGAGCCGGGTCAAACCGCCACGCGAAAAACCGCAAGCAGCCCGCTGAAACGATTATTTTTTTCTACCAAATTATACGAAACGGTTTATTTTAAGCGTCAGCCAGCGCGGCATCCTGCCGCTTTACCGCCGCAACCCTCCGGGACGGCCGGCCGCAAGGCCTGCCGATGATGTCATGTCTCTGCAGCAATTGAGTTTTTTGTCGTCCGCTAATGCCGATTTTGTCGCGGAGCTTTATGCGCGCTATTGCGCCAACCCGGCGGCTGTTGACCCAAGCTGGACGAGTTTTTTTGCCGACCTCAAAGACGATGAAAAGCAGCTGCTGAGCGAAATGCGCGGCGCTTCCTGGGCACCTAGCAAGGCCAACAAAATTGTGGGCGCCACCTGGGCAGAAGAAGCGCCCGCAAAAGCAGATAAAGCCGGAAAACCTGCAGCCGCTGGACTCAGCGCCGAACAGCTGCGCACGGCAACCAAAGACAGCTTGCGCGCAATCATGCTGATCCGCGCCTATCGCGTGCGCGGCCATCTGGAGGCGCAGCTTGACCCGCTCGGCCTGATGCAGCGTGCCCGCCATGCTGAGATTGACCCGGCGCATTACGGCTTTACCGAAGCCGACATGGATAGGCCGATTTATATTGACGGCGTGCTGGGCATGGAAACGGCAACGCTGCGCGAGATTATAGCGGCGCTGAAAGCGACCTATTGCGGCCATATCGGCCTGGAATTTATGCATATCCAAAACCCAGAAGAAAAAAGTTGGCTGCAGGAACGCATGGAAAACGGCGCCTTGCGCGCGCCCTATGACAAAGCCGGCAAACTGAACCTACTGCAGCGTCTGGCAGCCGGCGAAGGTTTTGAAAAATTTCTGCAGGTGAAGTTCACCGGCGTGAAGCGCTTCGGCCTGGAAGGCGGCGAGGCGATGATTCCCGCGCTGGAAGCGATGATCGAGCGCGGCGCGGCGCTGGGCTTGCGCGAGGTTGTGGTCGGCATGGCGCATCGCGGCCGGTTGAATATGCTCACGAATATTCTGGGCAAGCCCTTCACCGCCATGTTCGCCGAGTTTCAGGGCACCAGCGCCTATCCAGACAGTGTGCAAGGTTCCGGCGACGTCAAATACCATCTCGGCACCTCAACCGATCGCCAGTTCGCCGGGCACTCCGTGCATCTGACCATGAACGCCAACCCGTCGCATCTGGAATGGGTCAATCCGCTGGTCGTCGGTCGGGTGCGCGCCAAACAGCAGCAGGTTTCGGGCGGTGGTCGTCATACCTCGGACAACGCGCGCGACCAAGTGGCCGCCCTGCTCATCCATGGCGATGCCGCTTTTGCCGGCCAGGGCATCGTGCCGGAAACGCTGATGCTGTCGGAACTGCTGGGCTATCGCACCGGCGGCACCCTGCACTTCGTCATCAACAACCAGGTCGGCTTCACCACCAGCCCGCAATATTCGCGCTCCGGCGTCTATTGCACCGACGTCGCGAAAATGATTCATGCGCCGATTTTTCATGTGAATGGCGACGATGTGGAAGCCGTGGCGCGTTGTGCCATCATGGCCATGGAATATCGGCAGCAGTTTCACCGTGATGTGGTCATAGATATGGTGTGCTACCGGCGCCATGGCCACAATGAGAGCGACGAGCCGGCTTTCACGCAGCCGCTGATGGTGGCCGCTATCAAGAACCACCCCACGATTTTCGAGGTTTACAGCCGGCAACTGGTGGCCGAAGGCA
>CAZBSB010000246.1:0-3249 GCA_964494535.1 uncultured Rhodospirillales bacterium | reverse complement strand
CGACAGCAGGACATAATTCTGGAGATAAATAGGGAGCGCGATTTTCAAATTGAGATTGTTGTAATTGAGAAGCAGTAAATCTAGCCATAAATTTTTAACACTAATAAAAAAGCCTCTTTATTTATTCAACAAAGAGGCTTAATCGAAACTAACTAAATTTGAATTTCAAACTTAGAATATTTATAGGTTATCGAGTACCGATCAAATCACTTGAAGCAGCATCGCCCCAAAGTGCAATGTATAGATATGCAGTTTGAGCAGTATCGGGATTAACTACGTCAATGATAAGACCTTGACCTTGTGAAGAACCGAAAACAGCCCAATCAACAGGTTGTGGCATACATTGAAGATTGTAGAAATCAGTAATACCACGTTGAGTAACATCAGTTAAACCGTTGTAATTGATTAACTGAGGTTCACCCATTACAGTGACGTTAGCAATTTCTAGTCGAGCGTTTACGCTTGGATCATCAGTTGCAGTACCAACCATGTATACAGCGCGTGGTTTGAATGCACCACCACGACCAGCTAGAATTTCAATGTTTGAAGTACCAGCGGGACCAACAGCAATTAAAGCAGATCTACGAAATAGAACTCGTAATCCACATTCGCTTCCGGGCATTGTACCAGTTCCACAACCAGGAGTACCTGCGGAACCAATTACACTTGGAGCACAACCAGGAGCACAATCAGCAGCGCCTACGCCGTAACCAGTATATCCAACGGTAGAACCATATTGTCCACCAGTAGCACCAACTTGTCGTCTTTTAAGAACATTATAAGCCATTATATTTATCTTCTTTCTTTTCTTTAATTATGATTTAATTTTGAACAAAGCTGATTAAAATTATTTTCAATCAGCTTTTTATTTTTCATTCTTCAACTTCATCTGGAGCATTTGCAGCAGTTTGATACATTCTACGTGCAGCATATGCTGATAGAGCACCTAAACCAAATGAATTTGCCATATCACTATATGAACCAGCCATTTCGGTAAATCCGACAGCGACGCCAGCAATACCTGCAACTAGATCAATATCGAAACCAGCAACACCTTGTTTTTCAAGAAGTTTTTTGTTTTGGTCTTCTACTGAAAGAGTATCAAAACCAGGATTTGCTTTCTTAACTTCTTTTTCAATTTTACCTAAGTAATCTGATAAGAAGGCAGCAGTACCTACGGTTACAGCAGATTCAATAATTTTTTGTGATTTTTGTTTTGATTCCTCAGCTTGTTTACGAGCTTTGGTTTTGATTTTGAGTAATTCTTCTTTAAGGTCGTCTTTTGTTGCGACATCTAATTGAGCAGTTTGCATAATCTATTTTTACCTTTTAATTTCTTGTAAGATTGGAATTCGAAATAGTTTCGTTACATTCTTCATATTACTACGTGTTTTAATTAATTAGAAAAAAATTGATTTTTGAAGATGCTTTGAGCGCTTCGAGAACTGCGTGAATCGCGCTTTAATATGCGTTTTCAGAACTAACAGTAACTTTTATATTTATAGTAACTTAGCAATAAGTATAAAAAGTTATGGCATTAACATTACAACCTGAATTATCTCTTTCAAAAGAATTAAATCTTTCGTATCCTCCTGAAATTTTTGAATGGGTAAAATCTAACTTATCTGGATTAAGATACATTACTTTTAAAGAAGTTATTCGAAGAAATGAATATAAACCACAATGTTGTAAAATTACAGTAAATAGTTCTGCTTCACCATCATCTATTCCTGAAGAAAAACCGAATGAAATTTGCGAAAAAATTTATTCCGTACTCCAATATTTTCGTGATGCAGAAGATAAAGAAATTAAATTCTGTGTTACTCTTTATAATAAAACTAATACAGGTACAGACAAACCTTCAGCAAAGCATATTGATGTAGGAAGTGACGGTACAGGTGAGTGGGAATCTAAATTTTTTAATCCCAATAAGGTAGATGGAGATTTAGTAGATGTTCAAATGAGATATATTGCTCAAATTCAAGATTCAAATGCAAATTTAATGGGAATGATGGTCGGTGTTGTAGCTCAAGCATTAGAATCAAATAAAGAAAAAGATAAAACTATTCGAGAATTAGGTCAACATCAAGTTGAAATTAAGAAAATGGAATACATGGCAGAAGCCGAGAGAGAAGAACAAAAAATCAGATATCTGCTTGAACAAGCTCGTATCAAAGGTAATAATGAGAAACTTGAATCTGCTCTCAAACATCTTAATAAAAATGGTGCTTTGGATCATTTCATGAAACAAGGTGCTGAAAAATTATTCGGCGCAATTAATGGAAATGAAGAAATCAAAAAACCTCAACCTAAGAAAAAACCTCAACCTAAAACTCAAGAACAATCAGATGTCGAACAAGAAATGAAAGAAAAACAAAGACAAGACCAAGCAATGAAAGATATTGAAGAAGGTCTAAGAGTTGCTCCTTTGTTTACTTATTGTAATTTGCTTAAATCCAGTTTAGAACAAGAAGAACAAGAAAATGGAAATGATTCTGTAAATGTCTATATTAGAGAAAATCTTTCAACTAGTATGTTAAAAGATTTTACTGATTTATTGAATTCTGAAGACGAACAAGATGCGAGAAGTAATTTAAAAAATCTTCATAGTAATTTAAGCGATGAAGATTTTCCAAAATTATTAGGAATGAGAGCAAGAATGACAGATGGTCAGAAGAAAATTATTACTAGTATAATGAAATTTTTGGAAGAAGAAGAGAAGGAAGAGTAAAACAAAAAACCCCGAAAACAATTAAGTTTTCGGGGTTTTTTGTTTATTATTTTTTTAAATCCCAAACATCTTCAATGTATTTTGGAGCAATTTTTTCAGCAATACAGAAAGTATGTGTTGTAGCAATCAAATCCATTGTCAATTTATGATTCTTTTTAAATTCTGTAACAGGAATTCCCCAATCATAAGGTTCCATCCATTTTCTTAATTTTGGTGGAATATCAGATAGTTTGTTTGTTTTTAAATTAGAAACATTATATTCTAAAGATATTCGTCCACTATTTTGAAAATTAATTGAAGGTATAGTTCGATTTGGTCCCGATTTATAATATTCAAATTCTATATCATCCATGATTAAAAAATCAACATCTGGTAATTGATCAAACTTAGAAACATTTACTTTTAACATTACCATTTTTCGTTTTTCGTGACGAATAACAAATTCAAGTTTACCAGATAAATGTTTTTGAGAAGATGTAGTTAAAAAATAAATTGGAATTTTTCCATTATATAAATAT
>CAZBSB010000245.1:0-3253 GCA_964494535.1 uncultured Rhodospirillales bacterium | reverse complement strand
CCAACCGACAGCCGGACAGGTTCTGCCGCTCGCCAGCTATTGCGCGCCGGACTTTTTTGCCCAGGAGCAAGCAGGCATTTTTGCTGTAGCGCCACGCTATGTTGGCCACCAACTCATGGTGCCGACGCGCGGCGATTATCAGGTGTTGGCGCACCGTGGTAACGCGCAAATATTGGTGCATACCCCGGATGATAGCTATGCCCTGGTCTCTAATATCTGTCGGCACAGCCAGGCGCTGATGCTGGAAGGGCGCGGCAATGCGCGGGTCATCAGCTGTCCGGTGCATCGCTGGGCGTATGATCTGCATGGCCGACAGATCGCAGCACCGCATTTCAAGACCAACCCCTGCCGCAACCTTGCCACCAGTCCGTTGCAATCCTGGCAGGGCATGTTGTTCGAAGTCGGGCGTGATGTCGCGGCGGAGCTGCGCGACTTGCCGCTACAGAACCTCATCAACTTCGACAATTACGTGTTCGATCACGCCGAGACGGTGACCTACGACGTGAATTGGAAAATCTTCATCGAAGTCTATCTGGAAAATTATCATGTCGGCCCCATGCATCCGGGCTTGGGCAATTTCGTCAACCCGCCCGATCTGACCTGGTATTTCTCCGACCATTACAGTTTGCATAGCGTTGGCATTCGACCGTCCTTGAACAAGCCGGGCACGCCCGTTTACCGCGATTATCACGAGGCGGTGATACGGCGCTTTGCCGACAATCCACCGCCCTTTGGCGCCATCTGGATGCTGTATTATCCAAACATCATGCTAGAATGGTATCCGGGCGCCATGGTCATCAGCACCGTCATGCCGCTGGCGCCGGAGCGATGCCTGAATGTCGTGGAATTTTTCTATGACCAGGCCATCGCCATGAATGATCGCGCTTATATCAACGCGCATCAGCGCGCTTATCAGGAGACAGCGCTGGAGGACGAGGCGATCTATCGCCGTTTCGCGGCGGGCAGGCGGATTCTGCATCAGCGCGGCGAAGACGACTACGGCCCCAAGCACACGCCGTTGGAAGACGGCGTAGTCGCTTTTCATCGCTATTTAACCGAACAGCTAGGAGGATAGAATGCCGAAATTAGGACGGGTTGAACTGACGGCTGCGGCGTTGCGCGACGCTTTGCAGCAAGCGCACCGCCAAGTAACGGTAGGGCGCGACGCCAGCGGCGACGTGGTGGTGCGGCCGGATGTTGGCGTTGCACCAACAAGCCAAGCCTTGACAGTCGGCGTGACCATCGCGAAAGCGACGTCGTTGCAGGATTACCTGCGGCCTTTCAAACCGCAGACCCTGATCGCCGTCATCCCCAGCCGCAAATTGGTCGGCAAAGCGCATGGCACCAGCGGCGTGGTTGCCCGAATGCGCGCTTTGGCTTTGTAATGGACGCCGTGTTGTGGCGGGTCAGCGTCGTAAGGTGCCGGCGGCCTGCTGAAAGCTGAGAATGGCGTTCGTCACCTGCGCCGCCGTCACGCGGTTGATGTCCGGATGGTGGAACGGCACCCACTGGAAGCGCCGATACCACAGCAGCCCTGGGTGCGGTGGTTGACGGTAATCATAGGCCATGATCGGCCGATAGGATTCGCGCAGGCTGGGCACGTGGCGCAGGTTGCGGCTTTCCGAAGCATACAGCTGCAAACAGGCCTGCTTTAGCTCCCGCTCGTCCGGCGTCAGGTCAAGCACCACAGTATCAGAGGTTGGGTAAGGGAACCGATTATTCTGCACAGTGCCATGCATGAAATTATATTCGGCAAACTCGATGACGGAGAGCATGGCGGAAAGATAAGCGCCCAGGGCGTTCAGCGCGTCATGGTCGGGGTGGCCGCCTTCATAGGCCGGCACCCAGACCTGATCAATCTCCAGCTGCTCCAGTGCTTCCTGGATTTCTTCCAGCGCCTGCGGCAGTTCCGCCCACAGCTGGCGCGACGGCCGCTTCGACCAGGTAAGGGGCTGGATGCCGAGCTTGACGGCCACCTGCCGCGCTTCCTGGTGTCGCCGCCGCAGGCGCAGCACATGCGTTTTACGTTGCCATGGCCAGGCGAGGCTTTTGTCATAACAGCCATGCGTCAGATAGCTGGCGAACACCGTCGCCCCTGCCGCCTGCGCGCGGCCGATGGCGGCGCAGCAGGCCACCACCTCATCATCCGGGTGCGGCACGAGGATGAGAATGCGCCGGCCGAAAGCGGCGGTCATGCCGCCCTCTTGTGCTGCGGCGGTTGCTGCAACTGCAGCAGTTTTTGCCAAACAGGATACAGGTCTTCGCGCAGCACCGTGTTCCAGTCCGGGATGCGGCCACCCTGGCTGAAGCTCATGGCCGCCAGATGCATATTGGCCAGCGTATCCGGCACTTCAAACAGCCGATGCAGCGCCGTACTCCAGGCTGGCGCGTCGCTGCCCACCAGCTTGACGGCCGCCGTGGTCTGCACGGCCGCCGCTAGCGGGCTGGCCGCCGCCAGCATGACCGGCAGATTGCAGGCCAAGGCTTCTGTCAAGGTCAGGCGGCCGTGGCCGAGCGGGGAAGGCAGCAGCAGCAGATCGGCGCCGGCATAAAGCACGCCTATTTCCTCCGGCAGCTTCTGGCCGCACAGCGTGGCATGGTTGCCCAGTTTCTCCTTGATGCCTTGGCTCATGCTGCCCTGGCCGACCACCAGCAGATGCAGTGGCAACCCCATGCCGAGGAGCATCTGCAGCGATTCCAGCACGGCCGGCGCCCCTTCGGCCGGTTCCTGACAGCCGGAGAGCAGGATGAGCAGGTTTTCCGGGGCGAGGCCGTAATGCTGCACGACAGCTTCACGGCAGCGCCGGTCAGGATGGAAGATGGTTTTGTCGGCTCCGGTGCGGAGCGGGCTGATGCGCCCGGGCGCCACCACGCGGCTAGCCGCATCTTGGTCGCTCTGCAGCATCACCATAACCTCGTCGCAGCGCTGCAGATGGCGCTTCGCCTGGTGGCGGTGACGCCAGGCATGGAGCATGGCGTTGAGGCTGGGCGACTGGCCGGGTATGGCGCTTTGCGCCATTTCCCGCTCGGGCGCGGCGGCATCGCAATGATGCACCAGGGCAAAACGATGCTTTGCCCGGCCAAAAGCGGCGGTGTTGGCGAAAGGCCGGCCGCTCATAGCCGTGTGGACAATATCAAAATAGTCAAGATGCCGCGCCAAAGGCGCATAGTAGCGCCAAAGTCTGCCAGGTGGCGGTAGATGCAGCAGGCGGGCATGGGGCGCCAGTGCGATGGTCTGCGGCCTGCCGTAGCG
>CAZBSB010000244.1:0-3326 GCA_964494535.1 uncultured Rhodospirillales bacterium | reverse complement strand
CGATGCGGGCTCCGGGCTGGGCGCCAGCGCCTCCGCGAGCGTCATGTCGCTGGTGACAGAGGGAGATTCGGGCGATCCCGACATGGCGGGGTCGGGCTCGGCGGCAACCGCGTCCGCCTCGGCCAGTACGTGGATGACGACGTTCGACCCCCGCCCGTCGTCGTCGGCCCCGGGGCAATCCGGTGATCCACACCGGCAGGCCAGCCGGTCCGATCCGGCCGCCAGCGCGCCGAGCGCATCCGCACGGCGTTGGGCGATCGTCCGCGGGTCGTCCTCGCACACACCGTGCGCCATCCGGGTGAGCCTGCGGTCGAGGGCTGCGGCGTCGGTGGAGTACAGCCTTCCCCAAACCGACGTCGTGCCGTCGTTGTCGTCCCGGGATCCGACGTTGAGGTCGCGGCTGCGGGCGCTCGCCCGGATCCGCCGCAGCGCACCGGGATCGAATCGATCCACCCACACATCGATGGCCTGCTCCAGCTTGTAGTCGGACAGCGGACCCCACGTCACCGCGGCCGCGGCGATCGCACCGTCGATGAGGGCGAGCGCTTCGCGGTCCGTGACCAGATCGGTACGCCAGGCGATGGCCCGGCAGACCCGGTAGCTCAGCCGCCCTGCCATGAAGAGCCCGGCGACGTGGGGCAGCCGGTGGCGCAGGGTCTGGCTCAGGTGCATCTCGCCGGATGCCCGGCCGTGGGTGATACCCAGTGCCGCCGACACTTCGGCGGCCGCCGCGTCCCAGGAGTCGCAGGCCCAGTGCGCGTGCTCGTCATCGCTGCAGCGCCTGCGGACCAGCTCGGCGATGGCCGCGATCCGGCGGGCCGCCGCGCGGGCCTCGCTGGCCGCCCACTCCTCGATGGCGGCCACGACGGTCGCCTCATCGGCAGAAACAAGCTGACTATCGAACATGTGTTCGAGTATGCCTTGGGGGTCCGACAAGAACGGAGTTTCTCCTAAGGCCCGGGCCCGCCGAGCCTCACTGTCCGAAGCACAGACCCCAACGCTGGATCAGTGCCGTGAGCCGATCGATCTGGCCGGGGTGGTCGAGCGCCAACGCCACATATCCATCTGGTCGGACGAGGTAGGCGGCGCTCCTGCCGACGCCTGCCTCCTGAGCGGCTTGGTTCCAATCGAACTGGTGACAAGAAAGACCCAGTTGTTCTGCGGCACCGACGAATTGCGGATTGGCGTCACCGTAGACATGGACCTGCCAGTCCAGCGACTGCAGGGCTGCGAAGTTGTCCCCGTCGTTCGCGGGAATCCACGGCAGGCGGTCTCCGCCGCGGATGCCCCCGGCCTTGCCTCCGTTCAGATCACAGTCGCAATAGGAGATCCGGGTCTGGGAGACGGTCCTGAACATCAACCTGCGCGGGGCGGGGAACTTCGCGAGCGTCCCGACCATCCTGGGAACCACATGCACGCGTGCCGTCTGTGCCATTCTGCCGTCGTCCACGAGGAACTGGAAGATGCGGTCAGTGGTGGCAATCAGGGACTTGGCGAAGGGAATCCGTTCGGCTTCATACGTGCCCAGGAGGGCGGGTTCGGCACGCCCGTGCGCGACTTCGGCGATCTTCCAGGACAGGTTCACCGCGTCGCCGATACCGGTGTTCATGCCCTGTCCACCGGCGGGGCTGTGAATATGGCCGGCGTCGCCGGCGATGAAGACGCGGCCGCGGCCGAATCGTTCTGCCACGCGGTGGTGCACCTGGTAGGAGGAGAACCAGTTGACCTCGCCGACCTCAATGCCGAGGACGTACTCGATGTGCGCACGCAGGTCTTCGAAGTCGACCTCCTTCTCGCGGAGACCCGGTGGCACAACGCCGATGAGGCGTTGCGTTCCGGTGGAGCGCACTGGAATCATCAAGCCGAGGCCTGCTTCGCGCAGTCCGAGAAAGATCTCGCCGCGGTAGTCCCCGGCGACGACGGCGTCGGCGACGTAGAAGAGACCCTCCGACGAGCCTCCGCGAAAGCCGATTTGCAGGATGTCCCGAACCCGACTGTGCGCACCGTCGCAACCGACGACGTACGCAAAGTTCGACCGCTCGATGGACGACCCATCGGCGATGGTCGCCTCGACCGAGGCGCCGAGATCGTGCAGATCCTGCAGCGTCGTTCCCCACTGCACATGGACGCCGAGTTCGCCGAGGCGGTCCTCCAGAAACGGTTCATGCTCGTCCTGCGGAAAGGCGAGCATGAACGGGTACGGGCTGATCCCCTTCCCCATGTCGGCTAGGGAAAGTCGGGCGATGTCACGGTCCCCGGCCCGGAAATGGATGGCGTCGGCGATCACACCGCGCTCGACCACCTCGTCGGCGAATCCGAACTGCCGGTAGAACTCCAAGGTCCGGGCGTGCAGGCCCATCGCACGGGACTCCCGGGTCGGCCCGTCCTTGGCATCGATGATTCGGACCGGGACCCCACGGCGGGCCAGACCCAATGCCATGACGAGCCCGGTGGGACCCGCCCCCACAACCAGTACCGATTCCACCTGCCGACCTCCGCTAGCATCAAAAATGACTCATCAGTCATCACTGTAGATCTTTTTTGACCGATAAGTCACTTTTGATACCGGGGAGGAATTGTGACAGAGCGTGAGGGTCGGCGCACCCGCGGTCCGAGCCCGCAGAAGACCGCGCAGACGCGGCAGGCAGTGGCTCGGGCGGCGCTCGAGCTCTTCGTCGAACAGGGCTACCGCGGCACCCCGATGAGCGACGTTGCGGAGCGGGCCGGTGTGGCCAAGGGCACCGTCTACCGCCATTACGCCGACAAGCAGACGCTGTTCGCCGGAGTCGTCGGTGATGTCCTCGACGAGAGGCTTGCCGCGCTGATGGTGGCCCAGCCCGAGGAGGGCGAGTCGCTGCGGGATTTCCTGAGCCGTGTGGTGACCCCATTGCTGGCCACGGTGGAGGGGTCACCGTGGATGGGACTCATCCGGCTCGTCATGACCGAAGGCCGGGAATCGCCCGAGGTGGCTGCGATCTACCGCGATCGAGTCCTCGATCCGGTGGCCGAGCGAATCCGGACCTGGGCGCGCACGGCAACCGAAAGTGGCGAACTCGACAGCGATGCGCTGCAACGGGTGCCGCTGCTCATGCTCTCGCCGGCGGTCCTGGCCACCCTGTGGAGCGGGCTGTACCCCGGCGAGCCGATGAGTGTTGCGGCGACATTCGAGAGCTTTCTGGACCTGGCATTCGGTTGCCGATCCGACAAGAACTCGACGGAGACCTAGACCCAGTACGGGACCCGCGCCCGGTACTGCCGCAGCGCCAGCGCCGCCACCAGCCAGCCGAGCACGGTCAGCGCCACCACCACGATCCAGTGCCGCAGCT
>CAZBSB010000243.1:0-3336 GCA_964494535.1 uncultured Rhodospirillales bacterium | reverse complement strand
CGCGCGAACTGCGTGCCACGCTGGAAACCAAAAAAGTCCCCGGCCTTTTCCTGGCCGGCCAGATCAACGGCACGACGGGCTATGAAGAAGCCGCCGCCCAAGGCCTGGTGGCCGGCCTTAACGCCGCCCTCAAAGCCGGCGGCAGCCCGCCTTTCACCCTAGATCGCACCCAGGCCTATATCGGCGTGATGCTTGACGATCTCATCACCCGCGGCACGTCCGAACCCTACCGCATGTTCACCTCCCGCGCCGAATACCGCCTGCGCCTACGCGCCGACAACGCCGACCAGCGCCTGACCGGCCTCGGCATCGCCCTAGGCTGCGTCGGCCGTGCGCGCCGTGAATCTTTCTCCGCTAAAACCACCTCTCTGGCCGCCGCCCGCGCTTTGGCGCAAACCCTGACCGCCACCCCCACGGAACTGTCACGCCAGGGCTTGAATGTCCGGCTCGATGGTGTGCGCCGCTCCGTTTTGGAACTGCTGTCCTATCCAGAAATCGCCATGCCTGAACTGCTTCGCCTCTGGCCGCAGCTCGGCGCTTTTAAGCCGGAAATCCTGGAACAAATCGAAATAGACGGCCGCTACGCCGGCTATCTGGAACGGCAGGATCAAGACATCCGCGCCTTCAACCGCGATGAAAATCTGCTATTGCCGGAAAATCTGGATGTAGATGCCATCGGTGGCCTCTCGGCGGAAGTTCGCCAGAAACTCAAACTGGCGCAGCCCGCTACGCTCGGCGCCGCCTCGCGGATTCCCGGTGTCACGCCCGCTGCCGTCATCGCACTCCTGCGCCATGTCAAGCGCCGGTCAGACGCCGCATGAGCGCCGAGTCGTTATCCCCAGAAAATTCCGCCCGCGAATCATTTCTGCTTGACTTCGCTGTCACACGGGAAACGGCGATTAAGTTTGACCGCTATGCCGCCTTGCTCACCGAATGGCAAACCCGTATGAACCTCGTCGCGCCCAGCACGCTGCCCACGCTCTGGCAGCGCCATTTCTATGACAGCGCGCAACTCTGGCCGCTTTTGCCCAAAACCGCGCACAGCTTGTTGGATATTGGTCCCGGTGCCGGGTTCCCCGGCCTCGTTCTGGCGCTGCTGGCGCAAATGCACCATCGCCCGCTGGCGGTTCACCTCGCGGAATCAATCCAGAAAAAAGCGACCTTCCTGCGCCATGTCGCCAAGGAACTGGCCGTACCCGTCACCATCCATGCCCAGCGTTCGGAAAAGCTGACCAATCTCCGCCCGGAGATCATCACCGCGCGTGCCGTGGCGCCACTGCCGGATTTGTTTCGGCTCGCCCAGCCTTTTCTCCGTCCTGAAACCCAGTTGTATTTCCTCAAAGGTCGTTCGGCGCCAGAAGAATTGACAAAGGCACAGGAATCTTGGCACTTTAAGCAGCGTCAATGGCCAAGCCGCACGCAGGATGCGGGCGAGGGGCAGGGAATGATTCTGCGGATTGAACATCTGCGTTACAATGCGCCGCGCCGGCAATCCCGCACCGCCAAAAAATCCCCATGAGAGGAGCCATGGCATGACCGAACCCACCAGCGCCCCGCCGCCGTCTGACACGCCCGTCCCGCCGCGCGTTCCCGTTCCGGCAGATGATAACGCGCCGGACTTTCGCCCTCTGGCCTGCCGCGTCTTCGCCATCGTCAATCAAAAAGGCGGCGTCGGCAAAACCACGACCACCGTGAATCTTGCTACCGCTCTGGCCGCCGTGGGGATGCGCGTTTTGGTGGTGGATTTAGACCCGCAAGGCAACGCCTCCACCGGCTTCGGCATCCCGCGCGCCGACCGCGTCCAGGGTGTCTATGATATTTTGTTCGATGAATTGACTGTCGAAAATGTCGTCATGCCCACCGCCATCCCCAACCTCTGGGTGGTAACCTCGTCGGCCGATCTGGCCGGCGCCGAAATCCAGCTAGTCAACGAGCCGCGCCGCGAAAGCCGCCTGCGCGAAGCCTTGAACCGCAGCGCCAATGATTTCGACTATATGTTGATTGACTGCCCGCCATCCCTCAACCTGTTGACGTTGAACGCCCTGGTGGCGGCCCACGCCGTCCTGGTGCCGCTGCAGGTGGAGTTCTACGCGCTGGAAGGCATCAGCAGCCTGATTCAAACCGTAGAAGCCGTACGCGTCCGCTTTAATCACAGCCTCGACATCACCGGCGTCATCCTCACCATGTTCGACCGCCGCAATGCACTAAGCGAAGCGGTGGCGGCGGATGTTCGCGCCTTTTTCGGCGACCGCGTCTTCCAAACCGTCATCCCGCGCAACATCAAGGTTTCGGAAGCGCCATCGCACGGCAAGCCGGTGCTGCTCTATGATCTCAAATGTCCCGGCAGCCGCGCTTATATGCATCTGGCCAGCGAAGTCCTGCAGCGCGAAAAACGCCTGCTGGCGGAACAGCAGCAGGATACGGCGGCCGCGTGATCTATACCCCAGCCTTGATCCCGGAACTGGATGTATCCAATTTGGAGCAGTCTCTACATTTCTATACGCGCTTGCTCGGCTTCCGCGTCCAATATGCGCGGGAGGAGGAAAACTTCGTCTATCTCGCCTGGGGCAACGCGCATCTGATGTTAGAGTCGGCGCAAGGCCCCGGCCGCCGCTGGCGCACGGCGCCGCTGGAAGCGCCCTATGGCCGTGGCGTGAATTTCCAAATCCAAATCCCGGATGCTGGTGAAATTTTCATCAAACTGCAAGCCGCCGGCAGCCCCATTGTCCAGCGCCTGGAAGAAAAATGGTATCGCCGCGGCACGGTGGAAGTCGGCAATAACCAATTCGTCGCCGCCGACCCGGATGGTTATCTGATTCGTTGTTTCACCGATCTTGGCCAGCGCGCCGTCCCGCCCGCCGCCGATGTCATTCCGTTCCAAGCCCCCGCCAAATCCCCCGCCAAACCTGTGTGAAAGAGGCCGCCATGACCGAAGCCAGCAAGAACCCCAGCGCCACGCTCAAGGTGCTGCAGAACAAACCGGCGCCGCTGGGGCGCGGCCTCTCGGCCTTGTTCGGCGACTCAGACGCCGGCTATCAACCGCCGCCCGCCCCGGCGTCATTGCGCCCAGCTCCGGCGACGGATCGCAGTGGCACCGGCAACCGCCAGCTGCCGGTCACTTGGCTTCAGCCCGGCAAATTCCAGCCACGCAAATTTTTTGACCAAACGAGCCTGGACGAATTGGCGGAATCCATCCGCGAGCATGGCGTGTTGCAACCCTTGCTCGTGCGCCCCATCGGCGCGGAGAAATATGAAATCATCGCCGGCGAACGCCGCTGGCGCGCCGCCCAGGCCGCCGGCGTCCACGAAGTGCCGGTGGTGGTGCGCGAATTGACG
>CAZBSB010000242.1:1278-3344 GCA_964494535.1 uncultured Rhodospirillales bacterium | reverse complement strand
GTTGAGACAATGCACCATATTGTTGCTTCTGCTGGCTTTTTGCGCTGCTCCGGCTGGCGCAGCGGCTGATAACACTCCAGGCAACAGCCAAAGCGCCAGCAAGCCACTGACCATAACGGTCGGTGAAAACGGCAGCTTGACGCTGCAAGCCGAGCAGCTGACAAAAGAAACCCTGGCGGCGCGTCTGCACGCCATCACGCAAGGCAAATTGAACACGCCCATCGTTTTTGATGTCAAGCGGGACGTCAGCTATGGTCGGGTTATCGAGGCCATGGGCTTGGTAAGTGCTGCCGGCTACAGCGACGTCAAACTTGAGCCCCCGCCGCGATGAAAAAAGTGTTTCGACCGTTCGGATCAACGTTGTTGGTTCTTCTTTTAGCCTTGGGCTGCACGGCAGGAAACGCATGGGCAGACACTGAAAAAACCGCCCGTCTCATCGCCTCTGGCCTGGCGCAAACTACCATTCCCACGCTGTATGACAGCGCCTATCGCGTCATCCCCTATCCCAAAGGCGACGTGCCACCAAATCTCGGCGTTTGCGCCGATGTCATCGTCCGCGCCTATCGCGCCCTCGGCCTAGATTTGCAGCAATTGGTGCATGAGGATATGCGGCACCATTTCAGCCTCTATCCCAAGCTGTGGGGGCTGAAACGGCCGGACAGCAATATTGACCATCGGCGCGTACCGAATTTGCAGGTGTTCTTTAAGCGTCACGGCACCGTGCTGCCGGTCACGCGCCATGCCGGCGATTACCACCCGGGCGATATCGTAACATGGAATCTACGCGCCAAGGGCAGCCTGCCGCACATTGGCATCGTCAGCGACCGCGTGGCGCGCAGCGGCAACCCGCTCATCATCCACAATATCGGCCTCGGCCCACAAGTGCAGGATATGCTGTTCGATTATGCCATTACCGGCCATTATCGTTATGGGTTGCAGCCGTCATGAGGTGCCAAGACAAGATCACCGCACATCGTTTTGATATTCTGGGTGTTTCCTGAGCCAAGCCAAGGCATAGGTGCAGACCGGATAGGCCTTGCGGCCTTCGGTGCGGATTTGGCGCATCATGCCGTCCATCAACCGGCCGGCGGCGCCGGTGCCGCGCAATTCCGGCGGTGCCTCGACATGCAAAATCTGCACGACGCCGTCCACCTCATGATAACGCGCGAAGGCCACGGCGTCGCCGATCTGCAGTTCGTAACGCTGGCTTGCCTGATTTTTGACAACTTTTTCCGTCATTTATCCTCACATGATGCTTTTTGGCTTTAGCAACGCGCAGCCGACACGATGCGCCTGACCCGCCACCATTCTTCAGGCACCAGCTGGCTTTTGGCCAGTAAATATTTGCTGGCGTTTGGCCTGGTGTTGGGGTTGGCGGTGCTGACCGGCGCCGGCGTGCTGGCCGCCGGCATCATCAAGCCGGCGCGCTATGACGCGGCCACGGTGGAGCGCGCCTTGCGGCCGGCGCTGGACAGGGTGGGGCTGCGCTTCGGCGCACCCGCCTATATCCGTATTTTCAAGCAAGAATCCGCCCTGGAAGTCTGGTTGCGGGCGACGGATGGACGCTACCGGCTGTTCAAGACCTATCCCATCTGCGCGTGGTCAGGATCGCTGGGGCCGAAATTGCGGCAGGGCGACAATCAAGCGCCGGAAGGGTTTTACAATGTGGGCAAAAGCCAGCTGAACCCCAACAGCCGCTTCCACCTGGCTTTCAATCTTGGTTATCCCAACGCCTATGACCGCGCCCAGGGGCGCACCGGCGATTTTCTGATGGTGCATGGCAACTGCGTTTCCATCGGCTGCTATGCGATGGGCGACGCGGCGATCGAGGCAATCTACACACAGATCGCCGCCGCGCTCACGCTGGGGCAACGCGCCGTGCCGGTGCATATCTTCCCGTTCCGGCTGACCGAAGCGGCGCTGGCCGCGCAACACCAAAACCGCTGGCACAGTTTTTGGCAGGATTTGCGGCCGGCTTACACGTCGTTTGAGCAAACCCGACAGGTGCCACGTTTCACCGTTTGGCAACGACAATATGTGGTCAGGCCGCCATAACAGGCAGCGGG
>CAZBSB010000242.1:0-1268 GCA_964494535.1 uncultured Rhodospirillales bacterium | reverse complement strand
GCCTCACCACCACGGCAACGTAGACATTGCAAAGATAGGCCTGCCAGTGATGGTAATTATCTCGCCAGCACGTTGGCAGCTTCCTTGGTTTCACGAATGGCCTGGGCAGCCTGCTGGATGGCTGCCACAATCTCGCTCATGTTGCTGCTAATGCTGTTCACGGCTTGCGAGGCGCTCTGCATGTTGTTGGCCACCTCCGACGTCACCGCGCTTTGTTCTTCCACGGCGCTTGCCGTATTGGTGACATATTCGCGCACGGATTCGATGGATTTTTTAATTGCGCCCAGCGCGCTCACCACCTCGCCGGATACGCCTTGAATGCCGATGATTTCCTGGTGAATGTTCTTGGTTGCCGATGCCACCTGCCCAGCCAGACTCTTGACCTCGTTGGCGACCACGGCGAAGCCTTTGCCCGCTTCTCCGGCGCGCGCGGATTCAATCGTCGCGTTCAAGGCCAGCATGTTGATCTGGCTGGCGATGCCCTGAATCAATTCGACGATGTTGCCCATCGCTTGCGCGGCTTCCGTCAATTTGCGCGTTGCGGCGTCGGCTTGATCCGTATTGGCGTGAGCCGTGTCCGCGGCGGCGCGTGACCGCGTCATGCTTTGCGAAATCTCCTTGATGGAAGCGGTCATCTCTTCCGATGCCGAAGCCACGGTCTGCACGTTGCTGGTGGTTTCGGTCGTCGCCGCCACCGCGCTGCTCGACTGCTCGTTCAAGCGCACGATCGCCTGATCAATCTCGCCGAAATTGCGATCAATCATGGTTTTCAGATCGGCCAACAATTTAATCTGCTTGGTGATGTCAGTAGCGAACTTCACGACCTTGCAGGGCTTGCCTTTAGAGTCGAGTACGGGATTGTAGGACGCTTCGATCCATATTTCCTGGCCACCCTTGGTCAGCCGCTTGTATTGGCCGGCATCAAACTCGCCGCGCCGCAGCTTCTCCCAGAAGGCCCGATAGTCCTGGCTGTTGCGGTAAGCCGCCTCCACGAACATGCTGTGGTGCTTGCCGACAATTTCATCCAGACGATATCCGAGCGCACCGAGAAAATTCGCATTGGCGGTAACGATGGTGCCGTCGAGGTTGAATTCAATAACCGCCTGGGATTTGTTGATGGCGTCAACCTGCCCCTGCAGGTTGGCAAAACGCTCTTTCTGAGCGGTGATGTCCGTGGCGAACTTCACCACTTTGTAAGGTCTGCCTTTGGTATCGAAAATCGGGTTATAAGAAGCCTCAATCCAGATTTCCTTGCCGCCCTTGCCGAT